>JBFWRA010000891.1:0-3042 GCA_050249155.1 Isosphaeraceae bacterium
GTTGTTACATTGGGGAGATCCGAGCCGAGAGGATGGCTCTCTAGACCGAGATTCCCCGACCCCGCGCGGAACCCGCATGAATCCGATCGACGTCGGCATCGTCGTCCTTTACGTCGTGGCCTGTTCCGAGATCGGGGCTCGACTCGGCTCCAGCGCCAAGGGACTCAAGGGCTATTTCCTGGGCGAGAGCGACCTGCCCGCCTGGGCGGTCATGATCTCGATCGTCGCCACGGAGACCAGCACCGTCACGTTCCTCTCGGTGCCCGGCGAGTCTTACAAGGGCGATTTCACCTATCTTCAGCTCGCGATGGGTTATCTCATCGGCCGCGTGGTCGTCTCCAGGGTGTTGCTGCCAGCCTACTTCAAGGGGCGGATCGACACGGCTTACGAACTCCTTCAAACCCGGTTCGGCGGGCCGACGCGGCGCACGGCCTCGATCCTGTTCCTCGTCACCCGGTCGATCGCCGACGGTCTGCGTCTCTTCCTCGCGGCCAAGGTGCTTCAGTACATGACCGACTGGCCGATCTGGGGGTCGATCGTCGCGATGGGGATCGCCACGATCGTCTACACGTATCTCGGCGGGATGAAGGCGGTCGTGTGGACCGACGTCATCCAGTTCGTCATTTACATCGTCGGCGCGCTGGTCGCGCTGGCGATTTTGATCCGGGGGCTTCCCGGCGGATGGGCCGAGCTGGTCGAACAGGGTCGATCGTTGAACAAGTTTCGACTTTTCAACTTCTCGACCGACCTGACGATCCCGTTCACCTTCTGGGCGGGATTGATCGGGGGGATGGTCCTGAACACGGCGACCCACGGCGCCGACCAGCTCATGGTTCAGCGTTATCTGACCGCCCGGTCGGAACGACAGGCCGCGGGGGCGCTCATCGTCAGCGGAGCGGTGGTCTTCGCGCAGTTCGCCCTGTTCCTGTTGATCGGCGTCGCCCTCTTCGCCTTTTACAAGGTCCACCCTCCCAACGTCGGCACGCTGGGTCAGGACGACCTCTTCGCCTACTTCATCGTGCACTACCTGCCGGTCGGCGTGAAAGGGCTCGTGATCGCGGCCATTTTCTCGGCGGCGATGAGCACACTCTCGGGTTCGCTCAACGCCTCCGCCTCGACGACCGTCAACGACCTGTATCGCCCTCTGACCGGCGACGCTGACGAGGCTCGCCTGCTCCGGCTTTCCCGAGGGTTGACGGCCTTCTGGGGCGTCGTCCAGATCGGCGTGGCGATCGCGGCGATCGGGTTCCAGCGCAACGTGCTCAACAACGCGCTGGCGGTCGCCTCGTTCGTGACGGGGATCTTGCTGGGTCTATTCCTGCTGGGCATCTTGACGACCCGCGTCGGTCAACGCGCCGCGCTGGTGGGGATGCTCGCCGGGGTCGCCGCGGTCTCCTTCGCCAAGTTCGGCACTTCACTGGCCTGGCCGTGGTTCGCCCTGGTCGGTTCCACCACCGTGTTCACCGTCGGGGTCCTCGCCTCCGCGGGGCTCTCGGTGGAGTGGTCGGCTTCGGCGAACGAGGCGTCGTCCACTTGATCGTTCACCCATTGTCCTCGTCGGGATGGTCCCCATGCGCCTTCACATGATCGCCTTGACGACGTCGCTTTGTCTCTCGGGTATCGCCCGGGGCGCGCTGCCCGAGGCGAGCCCGGAATCGGTCGGCCTGGATCCCGCCCGGCTCGCCAGGATCGACGACGTCTTGCGCCAGGCGATCGAGGCCAGGGACGTGCCGGGCGCGGTCGCCATCGTCGGGCGACGCGGCAAGATCGCTTACGTCAAGGTGGTCGGCCAGCGGAGCCTGGAACCCTCGGCCGAGCCGATGACGCGCGACACCCTCTTCGACATGGCCTCGCTCACCAAGCCGATGGCCACCGCGACCTCAATCATGATCCTCATCGAACAGGGCAAGCTTCGACTCGACGACACGCTCGGCAAGCTCCTGCCCGAGTTCGACGTCAACGGCAAGGGGGCCATCACCCTGGAGCAACTGCTCCGGCACCGCTCCGGGCTGATCGCGGACAACCCGATCGGGGATTATCGCGAAGGCGTCGAGGAAGCCTGGAAACGGCTGGCCAACCTCGGCCTGAGATCCGCGCCGGGGTCGGCCTACGTCTACAGCGACGTCAACTTCATCACGCTGGGGCGGATCGTCGAGAAGTTCGGGGGTGCCCCGCTCGACGAATACGCGAGGTCCGCGATCTTCCAGCCTCTCGGCATGAGCGACACCGGCTTCCGACCGACCCAGAACGGCCAACCGAGGCCCGACGACGTCGGCCGGATCGCTCCCACGGAGCCCGACGAACCGGGAGGGCCGATGCTTCGTGGGGTCGTCCACGACCCCAGGGCCCGCGCGCTGGGAGGTGTGGCCGGGCACGCGGGGCTGTTCTCGACGGCCGACGACGTCGCGATCTACGCGCAAACGTTGATCAATGGAGGCGTCGGGCCGAACGGCACGCGCGTGCTGGCCCCGCTGACCGTCCGCATGATGACCGACCCGGCCGACACCCCTCGCGGCGAACGTCGAGGACTCGGCTGGGACGTCTCGACCTCCCACAGCGCCCCTCGGGGCTCGTTGTTCGGGCCGAATGGCTTCGGTCACACGGGGTTCACGGGCACGAGTCTCTGGGTCGACAAGGAAACCGGCGCGTTCGTCGTGCTGCTAACCAGCCGGCTCCATCCCGACGGCGCGAAGCCCGCGCCAAGCCGATTGCGCTCCGCGGTCGCCACGATCGTCGCCTCGTCGATTCTGGACGCGAGCGAAACTCCCCCGGCCTCCCCGGTCCTCTGCGGCGTGGACGTGCTGGCCCGGCAAGGGTTCGCTCCGCTGAAAGGCAAGCGCGTCGGGCTGGTCACCAATCACACCGGCCGAACCCGTGACGGGACCTCCACCATCGACGCGCTGTTCCGGGCCGACGGCGTCAGGCTATCAGCCCTGTTCAGCCCCGAACACGGCATCCGGGGCCTGGTCGACGCCGCCGTGGACGACAGCCGCGACGAGGCGACCGGGCTGACCGTGCACAGCCTGTACGGCAAGACGCGCA
>JBFWRA010000892.1:0-3041 GCA_050249155.1 Isosphaeraceae bacterium
CGCGACTCTTGTCAATGTCTCGTAAACCAGGTGTCCAAGTCAAGGGTCGACCCGCGTTTTTACGCCTACCAAGGATTGGATTCCTCCCTCTCGTGGGGGCTTGACGTCAAGGTCTCCCGCATGGTCGCAATGACTTCTCCCAACCTCAGTGGGTTGAATCTCAACCTCGGGTTTCCTGGTTTGGCCTCGGTGAAGGACGCGTCGCACCCTGAAACTCCCGGGATGTACTACGAGATTCCGATCCTCTGGGTCGAGTCGCCCCTTACCTTTCTTACGACGTGGCAAGGGATGCGGGTTCGCCGCGACCTGATTCGCGCGAGGTTGTGGAGAAAACGGAACGAGGGCGGTTGGGGTTAGCGGCCTCGGCGGGGGCCTCCCACGACGACCGCCACGGACTGACCGTTGGGAAGTTCGACACGGAGGGGAAGTCCTTCCGTCAGGCTGTACTTGGCGGCGGCGTTTTCGAACTCTTCCAGGGTCTGGACCTCGGTCTCACCCACCGCGGCGATTTTCAGGCCGCGGCGTAGCCCGGCGATCGCGCCGGGGCTCCCGCGAAACACCTGGTCGACGAACACCCCGCTGGGGCGCTGGCCGTTGGGCCCGGGAGGGATCTCGCGCACGTTGAAGCCGTAGGGACTGGTTGACGGAAGGTTGGCGGAAGCGAGCTCGGCCACGATCAGCTTCGTCGATTCCTTGACGCCCTCGCGGTAGTACTCGACGACGATCTCCGAGCCTGGGGTTAGTTCCGAGGCCCTGTTCCGCAGGGTCGACGCGTCGGCGATCTCGATCGTTCCGAGTCGAACGATCACGTCGCCGATTTTCAGACCCGCGCGCGCGGCGGGGCTGCCCGTCATCACCGAAATGACGATCGCCCCCTTGGCGTCGGGAAGGCCGAGCCGCTCGGCGATGCCGGGGTCCAGGGGTTCGACGCCGACGCCGAGGAACCCTCGGATCACCTTCCCGTTCTGGATCAGGTTCTCCACGACCTTCCTGGCCATCGACGAGGGGATCGCCAGTCCGATTCCCTCGAAACCGCCCGAGGACGTCGACGGATCTTCTCCTCGGAGCAGGGAGCCCGCGGTCAGGATCGCGGTGTTGATGCCGATGATCTTGCCGCCGAGGTCGATCAGCGGGCCGCCGGAGTTCCCTGGGTTGATCGCCGCGTCGGTCTGGATGAAGTCCTGATAGCCGTTCTCATCCATTCCCGCCAGCGCGAGGTTGTTCCGGCCGGTGGCCGAGACGATTCCGGCGGTCACGGTATGGTCGAGCATGTAGGGGCTGCCGATCGCGAGCACCCAATCTCCAATCCCAATCTTGTCGGAGTCTCCCCACTCCGCGGCGACCTTGAGCGGGCCCTTGATCTGAAGCACCGCGAGGTCGGTCTTGGGGTCCGCTCCGACGAGCCTGGCCTCGACCTCGGCCCCCTGGCTGAGCCTGACGAGGATCTGGTCAGCCTCGGCGATGACGTGGTTGTTGGTGACGACGTAGCCGTTTTCCTTGTCGACGACGACTCCCGAGCCGATCCCGAAGCTCTCGGTGGGCCCCCTTCCAAACCGGGGGCCGCCGATTGGGAACCCTCCGGGGACCTCGGGGTTCTTGCGGAACCTCTGGGTCTGGATGTTCACCACGGCGGGGGAGACGGCGACGGTGGCCAACCGGAACAGCTCGCTCGCCCGATTGACGACGCCCGCCTTTTCGAGCTTGGCGAGCGTCTCGACGGCCGCCCTGGACCGGCCTGATTCCCAGGCGTAGCCGGTCTGCTCAGCCACGTACGGAATGGCGTAGACCAGCACCGCGGCGACCAGCAGGAAGAGGAAGACCACGAGGAAGCCCCGACGGACCGGCGGCGTCGTCGGTCTTGGGGGTGGTTCGTCGAACAGGGCGTCCTGGTCATGCGGTTCTTCGATCGAGGCCATCGGTTCGGGACTCCCTGACGAGCGAGGCGGGTTCGGCGCGACCACCAATCTTGATTGTGGACCTGATCCGGGTGACGGTCAAGCCACGCAAGCACTTCCGACGCGGACGAGAACGTCGGACCAGTCGCCCCCGGGTCATTCCGCGACGAGGAACTCCGCCTTGCGGACGGAGAAGCTGTCGGCCCCGGAGAAGACCATGTGAACCGTTTTTCCGTCGGCGCTCATCCATTTCGTCGGAAAGCCGCACGACTCGCCAGGGCCCACGTCCCAGTCCCTGGTGAAGTAGGTGGTGGTCCAGGGACCCCAGGGCGCTGGAGCGTCGTAGACCCCGAATCCTCCGCGGAACCGGGTGTTCTCCCCTGGCTCGGCCTGGCACAACAGGTAGCGACCCAGTCCCGCGTCGTAGCTGACCGACGTCCGATAGCAGCGGCCTGGGTTCCGAAAAACCCCTTCGGATTCCTCGACGTCCCGGGACCACTTCGGGGCCCCTCGCTCGTCCAGGGCCTGGAAGAACTCGTAGGCGTCGCGCGCCATGATCTGGTCCCGGGGAACCCTCGCCAGCAGGAGCCGGTCCGAAGCCTCGTAGGCGCTTTCGGAATCCGGGGAGTAAACGTAAACGTAATCGTCCCGGCTACCGGCGAGGTTCTTGCCGAAGTTCAAGAACGTGGGACACCCAAAGCGTTTTTCGAACCGCCAGTCCGACCACTCCCAGGTCGCCGCGTGGTCCGAGGAGCGCGCCAGTCGCGCGACGTCCGCGTTCCTGACCCACAAGTACAGGATTCCATCCACCATCACGATCCCGCTGGCCTTTTCCCCCCTGGCCCCGTCCCCCAGCCGCTCGCCGGTGGCGGAAGGAATGTTGATCCCCTCGAACGCGTCGGGAGGGCCGACCACCTTGGCGAAGCCGAGGCTCAGCTTCCTGGAAACGGGGGGGTCGAACCCTCGGCCGTCGCCATACGCGGTGTACTGGGCGTCGTCGTCGCCCCAGGTCAATGGCCAGTTGTCACTGTCCCTGGCCTTTCGGACGATCGACGCGACAGGGGCCCAGCGCACGTCCCGAATCACCGGGCGGGGGGGAGAGGGGGCTTCGGCGAGGGGGGAGACCGCCGCCGGGATTGGGGCGAT
>JBFWRA010000893.1:0-3041 GCA_050249155.1 Isosphaeraceae bacterium
GAGTTCCATGCGTTCGATCACCCCCTCGCGGAGGGCCGCGACGTTGGAGCGCTCGATCCAGTCCACAGTGGCGTCATCGACGACCAGGGTGCCCGATTGGCCAGGGGTCTGGGCGGCGGTCGAACCGCCGAGGGTCACGGCGACGAGGGCGGCCACGAAGCCCGCGGCCGTCGCGGCGGATTTCCAGAGGGAGGTCATGCGAGACTCCGGGTCGGTTGTGGGTGAAAGTTCGGGGAGCGTGGGGCCGCGGCGTTGGGCTTATCGCAGGAATGGCCAGCGGAACAGGACCGTCTCGTAGAACACGTGGACGACGTCGCGCAGCAGGACGTAGGCCAGCCGGGCCTCGCCGCAGTCGATCCGAGCCCGGACCTCGGCCCCTGGCCGAAGCTCCTGGTTCCGGGAGAGGAACTCCTCGCGGACCTTGTCGCTGAAGCCCACGGTCACCTTGACGACGTGCTGGTTCTCCACCAGTTCCGCCTTCGAGCCGATCCGGCGAACGTATCCCGGGTAGCGGTGCTCGGGGTCCGTCGCGGTGACGAAGTACGCCTGGAGCGTCGAGCCCGCGGGCTCCTTCCCCTCGGCGATCGCCTTCTCCAGCCTGCTCTGGGCGCGAAGGATCGGCCCCATGTCGTTGTCGGGGACTTGCACTTCCAGCACCCATTCGCCGTCGGTCGCGGCGATGGCGACGAGTTCCTGACCGATCTCGACCGGTCGACCCATCAGGTTCTTTTGAACCTCCCAGGTCGTCACGACGCCGTCGTGCTCGGCCAGGATCTCCATCGACTTCAACTGTTCGTCGATGATCGAGATCTGTTCCTGGGCGCTTCGGGCCTTGATCTGGGACTCGTTGAGCTGCCCGTTCAACTGATTGGCCTGTTCAATCTGCCCCTGGTTCCTGGCCTGGTTGACCTGCCCTTGCAGGTAGCCGACCTGGGCCTGGGCGGCGGACCGCTCGGCCAGCAGCCGCTTTCGTTCCTTGTCGAGCTCCCGGCTGTCCAGTTTGACCAGGAGGTCGCTCTTCTTGACGAACTTGCCGTGCTCGACCGGCACCTCGCTGACGATTCCCGCCACGGGGGCGTAGGTGATTCTCCTGAGCTCGGGAAGCAGCGCGCCCTTGCCTTCGATGGTGAGCTTCCAGGGCACGAACGTCAGCACCAGGATCAGTCCGACGATCGCCAGGAGCACCGCGGCGATCTTCGCGAGGGTCCGACCCCGCAAGACCCGCCAGGGGGATCCCATCGCCTTCAGGACCGGAAGCAGAAAGATCTTATGATGCTCTTGCGCGTTCCAAAGCGCCGTCGAGGCGTGCCGCGCGACGACCTCGGTTCGGGCGTGCGCGTCGGTCGGGGCCAGCTCGTCGCCGATCTGCTCGGCGACCAGGCAGCCGAACGGATGTCGCTCGCGCTCGTTCGCGGGCGTGTTCGCCACGTCGAATTCCGGCTTGTGCAGCAAGGTGACGATAACGGCCTTCGCCCCCGACTCGTCCACGTACAGTTCGAGCGCGTCGCGAAGGTCCGGGGCGAAGCCCTCGGTGTTGCCGGTGTAAACCAGGTCCTCGCCGGATCGAACCACGGCCTTGCAGAGCTTGGTGAGCTCACGGATCAGGTTCGCTCGCTGTTCGACGACCTCCTGACCGCTGACCGCCTCGACCATGACCCGGCCGCCGAGCTTCAAGGCGACGCTCAGGCGGTCGCAGCCGACCAGCCGCTTGCCGTCGTTGGCGACCGCGTAGGCGGTCTCCTTCAGGTCGAGCGAGCTATGGATCGTGTGCGTGAACCCTTCCAGCTGGTTCCAGAGCCGTTGCTGCGACATCATCTGCCGCATCTGCCGGTTCTTCAGGTAGCTCGCGGCGAGGTCGCAGAGGTCGCTGACGAACCGAAGCGTGCTCTTCTGGGTCGCCGCCCGACGGTTCGGGTCCATCAGGATCTCGACGAGCCCGACGACCTGCTTGTCCACGGTCAGCGGGGCCAGGATCAAGGCGAAATTGGTGGGGTTGCCCGCGTTGGGGACCCCTTCGATCACCGCGCCCGGGGGAATGATCTGGGGCTGGGTGGCCTGAAGCATGCAGCCGAGTAGGGCGTCGTGCGGGGCCGTCTTGGCCCGGCCGTCCATCAGCCCGGTCAGGCGGAACTCAAGCTGATGCTGAAGCTTGAGGCTACCGCGCCCGTCGAGCATCCAGAACGCGCCCCCCGAGGCCGCCACCGCCGCGACGGCTCGGTTGAGGAACTCGACGTAAAACTCGGCGGGTTGAATGTCCGCCTCGGCGAGATCCGCGATCTCGGCGACCAGTTTGCGAATCTGATTCTTCGTCTGCTCAAGCAGACCTGGATCGATTGTTTCTTCCGGCATGGTGGTTCCGGGTGTTAGTGCCAGCGTCCGAATCGCCAAGCCTGCCGCCGCGCCGGCCGCCATCGACCGGTCCCCTCGCGCTCGACGTGCGCGTTCCGAATTCAACGGGACGGCCATCCCCAGGATCTTCCTTTGAAATTTCTTCTCCCGATTCAAGCCCGCACCCACGCCGGCATTCTGGGAAAGCGGGGGGCTTTCGCGCGCCTCGCATGGAGCCGCCCGGGGTTCCTCGATTACGATGGCCACACGCGAGGGCCATCATCCAAGGCCAGGTCACCGCCGAGTTTTTCGAGGAGGACGGAGGTGTCGGATACTCCATGCGACCTTGTCACCGGGGCCACCGGCATGCTGGGGAGTCATATCGCCGAGCGCCTGGTGGGCGGGGGTCGTCGGGTTCGCGCCCTGGTCCGCGACGGCGGTGACACCCAGTTCCTCAATCGCCTGGGGGTCGAGATCGTTCGGGGAGACCTCACCGATCCGGAGGCTTGCGAGCGGGCCACGCGGGGGGTCGACGTGGTCTACCACGCCGCCGCGAAGGTGGGAGACTGGGGGCGATGGTCCGAGTTCCAGGCCGGTTGCATCGACGCGACCCGAAACCTCGCCCTGGCGAGTCTCCGGCACGCCGTGGGACGGTTTCTCCACGTCAGTTCGACCAGCGCCTACGGCCACCCGAGGGAGGGGGGCCCTCCCAT
>JBFWRA010000894.1:0-3039 GCA_050249155.1 Isosphaeraceae bacterium
CCTTTCTTTGTCGTCGCGGCACGCGTTGGTTGCAACGCAACGAACAGGCGAGGCTGTACGCGCATCGATCACGTAACAGACTACCACGATTGAAGATGCATCTACGAATGTGAAGGATACAGTAGAAGTAGTCGGGTGTGAATTCTGGGGTTCTCCTTGCGTGTCGTTCCAGCCCATGCTCCAATCCCCATCACTAGCGTCACTCAGGGCGGGTGACGGCACAGAGGTCGTGAAGGCTCCTCGGTGCCTCATGAGGCTTCGGGTGGCCTTTTAGCGTATTGGGTTCGCTTTACTTTGCGAGGTACGTGCCCATCGTGACTGCAGGTCCTCTTGCAAGGTTGACAACCATGTTTCGTCTTATTTTGACATTGGCACTTGTGTTCGCGGGGGTTCTGGGAGCTTCGTCAGTGACCGGTGCCCACGCGGATACGATCCTCGTCTACACCTCCGAGTCGGCCTTCCTGGGAGCCGCTGGGCCGGTGACCACTTCGACCTTCGACGACGTTCCGCCCGGATACGTCTATGGCAACGCCGTTGCCATCATCGATGGGACCACATATACTGCCGTCGCCAGCCACCCGTTTGTCACTTGGAGAGCGATTGACGTCTTTAGTGGCGTCAGCCCTCCGAACTTCCTGGATACTACAGCCTCCATCGGAGACCCCCGAGTAGTGACGTTCGGACCAAACGTGGCGGTGACAGCCTTTGGCTGTTACTTGCTATTCGCGGGTTTCAATGGAAGGGTGGAGGTCACGGCGAATGCGGCCGACGGGACGTTGTACAGTGAGGTGATCGCCATGTCACAAGGCACCCAGTACCGCGGCTTCACATCGACCGTAGGTTTGACTTCCGTAGCATTTCGGTCGCTCCTTACATCCGGTGGCTTGACCAATTATGGCTTCGACAACGTGAGCCGCGGCACCCAGGCCATCCCGGAACCCGCTTCGCTCATCTGGGTCAGCACGGCCTTGGGTTGCCTCATTTGCTGCAGTTGGAAACGTTGGGATACTGAATAGGGGACGAAGTGGAAAACGGGACGGAGTATATTAATCCGCTCAATCTGTCACAGCCGATGTTCGATTGATAAGCTAAACTTGATTCGACTTGGATGCCCGCGAGCGTCCAGAATCCCATATATCCCCTTTTCCCTCCAAGTAGGCCAGAGCGGCGCGATAGGCCCGCTCCACCGCCAGGAATTCCTCGGATACGCCACCGGAGTCCGGGTGCGTCGCGCGGGCCAGCCGTCGGTAGGCCGCCTTGATCGACTCCGTCGAGCAGGGGAACTTGATCCCCAGAGCGGCGCACCAGGCGTGCCGACTCGTCAGGGACGCGTGGACGTCCCGGATGCCGTCCTCCTCGCTGGCGTAGAAGTACGCACCGCGATGCGGTGCCCTCCCCTCCCTTCGGAGCGTCTCGCGATCGACGGCCAGCGTGCGCGGTTTCGACGTCTCCGAATCTCCTTCCTCCCGGTTGGCCCCGTCCTCCTCGCGGAACGGCTCACGGTCGACGTGGAACTTCCCTCGGGTTTGCCGGACGATCCGGTGTTTGGATACCGCGACTTCCCCAGGTCGATCACTCTCCGTGGCGAAACACAGGAACGAGAGCCGGGTTTGACCCCGGTCGTTCCTGGACTTGCCGACGGGTCGGCTCAGCCGACTTTTCGGTTTGACATCGGTTGTGGGGTCCGCCTCGGCGCGGGCGGTCAGGCCGCCGCCTCGTCGGTGACGGTTGGCCCACTTCGCCGGGAGTCGCTTCGAATCGGGTCCGACCGACGCGACGGCCTTCCGCGCGGCCGCCTCGGCGTTCTTCTCGAAACCGCTCGCCAGGATCGGCGCGCCGGCGAGGGCGTCCGACTCGCTCGCCCAGGCGACCCAGTACCAGCGGCCAATCCCCGCCGAGCAGCAGGCGAACGCCGGGGTTTCGTTCACGTCCCTGGTCATGTCCATCGGTCCACTGGGAAGGGATCGCCAACGGGGTCATTATTCGGGTTCCTGGAGCCCGATCAAGGGTGGGAGCGGGTTGAGGAATTGGATATAATTCATTCATATCATTGAGAGAACGCCCTTCGTCTCCTGTTCCATTGGGGACCCTCCAGGTGGTCCGGAGTCGCCATCGGGGTTATGATGATGGGGCCGGCTCGGCGTCCGCGTTCCGACCCCACGTTCCATGTCGGCGCCTCGTCGCTTCCCCAAGCTTGACCGTCATGGAGGAATTCAGGAAGTGGCCGACGTCACCGACGATCCCGGGAACGACACGTCGACCGAGCGGCTCCTTTTGATCCGCGAAGTCCGTCAGCGCCTGGAGTCCTTGCGACGCGCGGGGCTGTCGTCGCTCCCCGTCACGACCTTTCTCCCTCCGATCCCCGCGCCCGCGTCTCTGACGATCGCTCGCGAGGAACCGGCCGCGACGCCGCCGGAGCCGAAGCCAGTTCTCAAGCCCCCCCCGCCCCCGCCTCCGACGCTGGGGTCGCTGTTCGCCGAAAGCGAGCGCGGCACGCCCCCCGTCCCCCCGGAGGAACGCGCGGGGAAGCTCGCGATCATCCAGGCCGAGGTCGCCGGTTGCACCCGTTGCGAGATCCTGGCCGAGACTCGGACCCAGACCGTGTTTTCCGACGGTAGCCCGACGGCCCGCCTGATGTTCATCGGCGAGGCCCCCGGAGCCGAGGAGGACCGCCAGGGCGTTCCCTTCGTCGGCAGGGCGGGCCAGCTTCTCACCGACATGATCACCAAGGGGATGGGGCTCGCGCGTGAAGACGTATACATCGCGAACGTCCTGAAGTGCCGGCCCCCCGAGAACCGAAACCCCGAGCCGCCCGAGATCGCCAACTGCGTCGGATACCTCGACCGACAGATCGCGATCGTCCGTCCGGAGTATCTCTGCGTTCTGGGCAAGGTCGCCGCCGGCACGCTCCTGAACACCGCCCTGCCTCTGGCCAGACTCCGAGGGCGCTGGCATCGCTACCAGGAGATCCCGATGATCGTCACCTATCATCCGGCCTATCTCCTGCGGAACCCGGTCGACAAGAAGAAGACATGGGAA
>JBFWRA010000895.1:0-3036 GCA_050249155.1 Isosphaeraceae bacterium
GACCGGTTGAAGGACATGGACGCCTCCCAGGAACCCGACGAGCCTCACGAGGAGGACTCACCGTGCCCGACCGTGCCTCCTCCATCTGTGGAGAACGCGGAGGTCGCCGAAGACCGAGGCCGGATCTTCGAGCAATCCCAATACGTCGCGAGCCGCGAAACGCCCCGCGGCTGGGAAACGGACCGCATCGTCTCCGGATCGCGGTCCGCGGAGACCTCCCGCCCGCACGGCAATCGCCGGGCCCGACGCGCCCAGGCCTGGCGCGATCGCCGAGCCTGACGTTGAGGGGCTCGCCAGAGCGGTGGACCGAGCCCCCGAAATCGCGATTCCCTTCCGCTGGCCCGTTCCCCATCGCCCGTCGAGAATTGAGAATGGCCTCAGGGAGTGAACGCGACTCGCGCCGAGCGCGATTCGTCCCGAATCTCTCGAAGCGATCCCCAACGGGTTTCTTGAACCGGGCGGAGCGACGAACCATGCGACGACTCGGTTCCGGACGCTCGACCCGAGCGCTCCTGGCGACGATTGGACTCCTGGCGATCCTTCTGGGGGGAGGACGATCCGAGAACAATCGGAGGCGCGTCTATCAGGATCGGCTCGATTACCACCGCCAACGACTCCACGGGTCTCCCTCACCCGCGACGTGGAGAACGATGGACCAGCTCCTGAAAGAGGACCAGGACCGGATCGTTCGAGCCTGGTCGTACCACGCCGCGATGAGCCAGAAGTATCAGCTGGCGCTCTCCATCCCGTGGTATCGCGTGCCGCCCGATCCTCCCGAACCAGCGATCCCCCGTTTGAGATTCCGAGGAGCCGCGCGCTAGGGACTTCCGGTCGATGACGCGAACTCGAGTTCGCCCCTCCCGCCTCACGATGAGGATGCGCCCACGGCCTCGTGACGGTCTGTGGTTCTCCTCGTTGATCAAGCGCGTGACCCAGGGTCGTTGGCTCGGATGCGCGACCCGAACGTCTCGACGCCGAGGAGCGCGGGTCGCGACCTCCTCGTCCCTGTCGGTTCGGACGTCGTCCAAACGAAGCCAATGGCAATCCGGGCGGTTTGGGTCGACATTGAAGGGCGACCTCGGCACGCGAGGGTCTCGGTGGAAATCCCAGAATCGAATAGAATGAAGGAGAGGCGTCCTCCTCCCCCGTCCTGGGAGAACGCGTGATGGCGACTCATCGAAATCCAGCGCGAGCGACGACGCCCGCGCGTCCCCCGCTCTACGATCACGAACTGGACGACCTCCCCCGGCAATCCCCCTCCACGGTTCAACGGAGGATCGCGGACGTCTTTCCCGAACGCTACCTTCGGCTCGTCGCCAATCCGTTTCTGGCGTTCCTGGGCATGGTGATCTGGTTCGGCCTGACGTCCTGGGTCCTGCGAGGGAAACGGATCGACCTCTTCTTCCCGGTTCTCGGAAGCTTTCTGCTGATTCCCCTCTTGCTTCAATTCCATTGCCTGGATTGCGGCGGGACCGGACACGTTTCCCGATGGAGGGACCACGACTGCCTGGCGGTCCGACTCCGCCGGGAGCGGAACCGGCCAAGGTGGTTGCGAGGGCCCTCGCCGGTCACTCAGACCGTGTTCTGGATGGCGATCGGATTCCTCGGACTCCTCATCCTGGCGATTCAAGGATGAGTCCAGGACCCCACGCGTGGTTCGACTCGCCTTGACAGGCCGATCCGAGGGCCGGGATAATCAACCCCGCGTTATGTTTAGGACGATCGTCCGTCCTGTGACGACACTCCCCGACTCCCCGTTTCCTCACTCGCGAAGCGGCCCGTCCTCGATCCATTCCGGTCCCGTCGTGAAACCGAACGGCGGGACCGTCAGGCACCTGTGACCCCACTCGATCATGCCAATCGTCGATCGCGAACCTGTGCGGACCCGTCTGGAACGACTCCTCGCCGAGCGCATCCTGGTGCTCGACGGCGCGATGGGAACGATGATCCAGACCTATGGACTCGGGGAGGAGGACTTCCGGGGGGATCGGTTCGCCAGCCATCCCAGCCCCCTGAAGAACTTCAACGAGCTGCTCGTCTTGAGCCGGCCCGACGTCATCGCCGAGATCCATCGGGCGTACTTCCTCGCGGGCGCGGATATCGTCGAGACCGACACCTTCAACGCCAACCGCCTGACGATGGCGAATTACGGTCTGGAGGACCGCGCGTTCGAGTTCAACCGGGACGCCGCCGCGCTGGCGCGCAAGGTCGCCGACGAGGTCACCGCGATGAACCCCGCGCGACCTCGGTTCGTGGCCGGCAGCATCGGGCCGACCGATAAAACCGCCTCGATCTCACCGAAGGTCAGCGACCCCGCCTATCGTGGCGTGAGCTACGACGAGCTGGTCGAGGCGTATCGCGAGCAAGTCGAGGGGCTGATGGCCGGCGGGGTGGATATCCTCTTCCCCGAGACGAGCTTCGACACGCTGAACATGAAGGCGTGCCTGTTCGCCATCGACGCCTGCTTCGAGAAGGCGGGGACGAGCCTGCCCGTCATGATCTCGGCGACGATCACCGACCGGGCCGGGCGGACCCTCTCCGGGCAAACGATCGAGGCGTTCTGGCATTCGGTTTCGCACTTCGACATGCTCAGCGTGGGGATCAACTGCGCCCTGGGCGCGACGGAGATGCGGCCCTACGTGGAGGCGCTCTCGGGCGTGGCGCATTGTTATCTGAGTTGTCATCCCAACGCGGGTATGCCCGACGGGTTCGGCAATTTCAGCGATTCTCCCGAGCACATGGCCGAGCTCGTCCGGGAGTTCGCGCTCAACGGCTGGCTCAACGTCGTCGGCGGCTGCTGCGGCAGCACGCCCGATTACATCCGGAAGATCGCCGACGCCGTCGAGGGAATCCCCCCGCGCCGACGACCCGAGCGGTCGACGCTCTCCAGCTACTCGGGGCTGGAACCCTACACGATCCGGCCCGAGACCAACTTCACGATGGTTGGCGAGCGGACCAACATCACCGGATCGAAGAAGTTCGCCAGGCTGATCCGCTCCGGCGACTACGACCAGGCGCTGACCGTCGCCCGAGAGC
>JBFWRA010000896.1:0-3035 GCA_050249155.1 Isosphaeraceae bacterium
CCTTCCAGGCCGGCGTGACCGTAACGGTCGTAACGCTGGCGCTTGGATTCGTCGGAAAGGACTTCGTAGGCTTCGGCCGCTTCCTTGAATCGTTACTCGGCCTCCGGGTCGCCAGGATTCTTGTCGGGGTGGAATTTCAGGGCGAGTTGTCGGTAGGCCCGTTTGACTTCATCGACCGACGCTTCGCGACGGACGCCCAGCACTTCGTAATAGTCACGCTTGGTCATGGCCATCGGCAAGGCGTCTCGGTCGGGTTCTGGGTTCCGCGTCGTCGGGCCTCACACCATCTTATCATCCCGCGCCTCCGGACGACATGAGAACAACCACGCGCCGGAAGGCCGGGGATTGAGACGAACTCGCCCGTGGCGAACGACGTGGCGGCGGACCACACCGGTCGGAACCCGACGCGCGAGGCGTGGACGGAATCTCAAGGTCAACGAACGCGAAAGGGGCCGACCGTGGCCGACCCCCTACGCTGGCTCGGACGTCGTGGACTAGCGAACCGCCCCCTCGGTCCGCGCGCCGGGCTCCTTCTCGTCCTCCTTGACGTTCGTGATCATCGCCTCGGTGGTCAACATCAAGGCGGCGATCGAGGCCGCGTTTTGCAGAGCGGACCGCGTCACCTTGGTCGGGTCGACGATTCCGGCCGCGAACATGTCGACATATTCGCCCGTGTTCGCGTTGAATCCGTGGGAGTCCTTGAGGTTCTTGACCTCGTCGGCCACCACGGCACCGTCGTGTCCGGAGTTCCCCGCGATGTGACGGACCGGCTCTTCCAGGGCGCGCAGGACGATCGCCGCGCCCAGGCGTTCGTCGCCGGACAGGGAGTCGTGAACCTTCTGAACGGCCGGAAGGACGCGGATCAGGGCGGTGCCGCCGCCGGGGACGATGCCTTCCTCGGCCGCGGCGCGGGTGGCGTGCAGGGCGTCCTCGACCCTCGCCTTGGTTTCCTTCATCTCGGCTTCGGTCGCCGCGCCGACGTTGATCAACGCCACGCCGCCGGAGAGCTTCGCCAGGCGTTCCTGGAACTTCTCCTTGTCGTACTCGCTCTCGGTCTCGTCGATCTGACGACGGAGCTGGTCGATACGCTTCTGGATGTCGGCCCGGGAACCGGCACCCTGGATCAAGGTCGTGCTGTCCTTGTTCACCTTGATCTGCTTCGCCTTGCCGAGCTGGTTGAGCTGGAGGTTTTCCAGCTTCAGACCCAGGTCCTCGCTGATGACGGTTCCTCCGGTGAGGATCGCCATGTCGTTGAGCATCGCCTTGCGACGATCGCCGAAGCCGGGGGCCTTGACCGCGCAGATGTTGAGCACGCCCCGAAGCTTGTTGACGACCAGGGTCGCCAGCGCCTCGCCGTCGACGTCCTCGGCGATGATCAACAGGGGCTTGCCGGACTGGGCCACTTTCTCCAGCAGCGGGATCATTTCGCGAAGGCTGCTGATCTTCTTCTCGTGGAGCAGGATCAGGGCGTCGTCGAACAGCACCTCCATGGTGGTGGGGCTGGTGACGAAGTAGGGGCTGAGGTAGCCCTTGTCGAACTGCATCCCCTCGACGAATTCCAGGGTCGTCGCGGCGGTCTTGCCTTCCTCGACGGTGATCACGCCGTCACGCCCGACGCGTTCGACGGCGTCGGCGAGCATCTGCCCGATCGTCGGGTCGTTGTTGGCGGAGATGGAGCCGACCTGGGCGATCTCCTCTTTCTTGGAGACGGGTCGGCTGATCTTGGTGCCGAGTTCCTCGACGGCGGCCTCGACGGCCTTCTCGATCCCCCGGCGGATCGCCGTGGGGTTCGCGCCCGAGGTCACGTTCTTGAGCCCTTCGCGGTAGATCGCTCGGGCGAGGATCGTGGCGGTGGTGGTCCCGTCGCCGGCGACGTCCGAGGTCTTGGAGGCGACGACGTTGACGAGCTTGGCCCCCATGTTCTCAAACGGGTCGGCCAGCTCGATCTCCTTGGAGACGGTCACGCCGTCCTTGGTGACGGTCGGTCCGCCGAACGACTTGCTGAGGATGACGTTGCGGCCGGTCGGGCCGAGGGTCGTGCCCACGGCGTGGGCGAGGACGTCGACGCCTTCCAGCATCTTCCGGCGGGCGGCGTCGGAGAAAAGCAATTGCTTGGCCACGGTCGTTGGATCCTTATCCTAAGGGGGAGGCGGCGTTCCGAGAGTGAATCGGGAGCGCCGCCTGCCCGCCGGTTCTCGCGTCTGGGGTTCGGCGCCTCGGGGTCTTACTTGACGATCTTGGCGAGGATGTCGGACTCGCGGAGGATTTTGATCTCCTCGCCGTCGACCTTGATCTCGGTCCCCGAATACTTGCCGAAGAGGACCTCGTCCCCCTCCTTCACGCCAATGTCGGCACGCTCGCCAGAGTCGAGCAGCCGGCCGGGGCCGACCGCCAGAACGCGCCCGCGCTGGGGCTTTTCCTTGGCGGTGTCGGGCAGCACGATGCCACCGGCGGTCTTTTCCTCCGCCTCGATCTGCTGGATCACGACGCGGTCATCGAGGGGGCGGATCTTCAGTGCGGCCATCGAGAAATTCCTTCCGTTGTCTCGTTCGTGAGCGCCGGCACCTCGCGGTTGAGAATGGGAGCCGGCGCGGGGTCTTCGTGTCTGGTTAGGTGATTGCGATCGTCAATCAGGGGCCCTCGAAGGGGACGAACGGCCGTGGCGCGTGGCGTCGCGGGCGTCGGCCCCCTCGCCGGGCGAGTTCGGGGCGGGAGGCGGGTTACATCATCCCCATGCCGCCCATGCCACCCATGCCGCCCATGCCACCCATGCCGCCCATGCCGGGTCCGTGGTCGTCGTGACCGCCGCCCGCTTCTTTCTTCTTGGGAGGCTCGGCGATGATCGCCTCGGTGGTCAGGAGCAGGCCGGCGACGGACGCGGCGTTCTGGAGCGCGGAGCGTGTGACCTTCGCCGGGTCGACGATTCCCGCGGCGAGCATGTCGCCCCAGTCGCCGTTCTCGGCGTTGTAGCCGAAGTTCGCGTCCTTGGACTTGAGGATCTTGCTCACGACGACCGCGCCGTCGATCCCCGCGTT
>JBFWRA010000897.1:0-3035 GCA_050249155.1 Isosphaeraceae bacterium
CGAGGGCGACGATCCGAGCGGCGGAGTGACCCCTATCTGAACGATCGTGTCGGTGATTCGCCTTATCACCGGACCAAGAACTGGGGAGCAGGCCACCATATGGCTGTTTCGGAGGTGGGGAAGGCTTGCGGTCGGCACTGATGTTGACCGTGCCAACGGCGATTACAAGCGACCCGGCCTGGGCAAAAACGAGTCTTCCGGCGAGCGACCCAACCTACGCTCGACCACATTGTCCGGTCCACGCCGCGACGTGCGTTTGTGAAGTCGAGGCAAGACGACACGCGGAGATCGGCCGAGTTGGGAACAGGGGACTTTTCCAACGACGGTCCTTGCCTTGTCGGCCGAAGGCCTCAGACATTCACAGACTTCGCCAGACCCATTTCAAGATGGAGCCATCCGATGAGAACAACGCTGCTGAGCATGTTCGCGTTGCTCACCGCTTTCGCGGTGGATTGCCATGCCGCCGATTGGTTTAAAGGCACGCCGCTCAACAACACACCGATCGACCTCCCTTCCTGGCGGATTGGTCGTAGCCCCGACACTTCTCACTTGCCCGTCGAAACGTACGCGCCACGCGGCACGAGCAACCGATGGGATTACAGAGATGGTCGCTTCGAGTTTCGAGGAAACGGAAGATGGATCGAACTGCGCAGGAACGGCCACCCGAGCCACTTCGTGGAGATCGGTCGCAACCAGCGGATTGTCGATCTGTATGACCGTGACCGTCGGATGTTCGTCCGACTGACCCCAACGGACGGCCTCTTCCGCCGGCATCAGTCGGAACCCTGGGCTCGCTGGGGCAACGGCAATTTCCGCTAGGACACGGCGGGCCCCTCCGCGGCTCTCGTCCGGATGCCCGGTAACGCGGTCTTTCTCGTGGGTTGGATGTGGCGGCCAGCAATCAGGCTCCACATCCGCCCATGCGTCGTTTTGTAATGGCGCGGGATTGTCAAGTTGCCTGGTACCTGGGCTCTCCGCACTCTCGGTGCTCCAGCCCTTCGGGGAACTCGCGATTCGCCGGGATTTCAAGGTCGGTCCGTGTCGGAGGTGTTCCGCTATCACCGGGAGTGCGAGAGAGCCCAGAGACCGGGCAACTTAACAGTCCAGGCGGACTTCAACATTCGCAAGCCTCAATACACATCCACGCTCGCGTCATTCCTTCGAGCGTGACACTCGATACTTTGTCGATCGATCCATGGCTGGATTCGCGCTGATCTTCCTTCTCTGAGAAGTCCCGCGTCCGCCCGTTTTCGACGTGGCGTTTGAGCGCGAGGGTGAATTGAGTCGTGTGACTCGATTCCTAACCCGCCGCGCGTCGGGGCGCCTCGTCGGGGATTCCCACCGCCTTCGCGACGAGGTCGACGATCCGAGCCGCGGCGTGGCCGTCGCCGTAGGGACTGGCCCCGCGGGCCATCGCCCGGTAGGCGGCGGGATCGTTGAGCAGGCGGTCCGCTTCCCGGACGATCACCTCGGCGTCGGTGCCGACGAGCCGCGCCACGCCCGCCTCGATCGCCTCGGGACGCTCACTCTCGGAACGCAGCACCAGCACCGGCTTGCCCAGCGCGGGGGCCTCCTCCTGCACGCCGCCGGAGTCGGTCAGCACGAGGTGGGCTCGCCTCAACGCCGAGACGAACGCGCCATAATCCAATGGATCGCATATCTTGACCCGTGGATGGTGGCCGACCATCTCCTTGACGACCGGAAGCACGGAGGGATTGGGGTGGACCGGCCAGAGGAACTGAACGTCGGGGTGGCGATCGTGCAAGACGTCGACCGCCCGGCATACGTTTCGGATCGGCTCGCCGAAGCTGTCCCGACGGTGGGCCGTCACGAGGACCAGCCTGGCCCTTGGGTCGAGATCGACGCCGAGGGGAACGTCGCGCCCGGCGGTATGTCGCAAGGCGTCGATCACGGTGTTTCCCGTGACGTGGATGGTCGCGGGGTCGATCCCCTCGCGCAGCAGGTTGTCCCTGGCGGAAGGGGTCGGGGCGAAGTGCAGCGCGGCCAGGCGGCCCGCGACGACCCGGTTCATTTCCTCGGGAAACGGAGCGTGGAGCTTGCCGGTGCGGAGCCCCGCCTCGACGTGGCCGAACGGCACCTTGAGGTAATACGACGCCAGCGCCGAGGCCAGCACGGTGGTCGTGTCACCCTGACCGAGGACCATGTCGGGGGCCTCGCTCGCCAGGGCCTCGGCGGTCGCGCCCAGCAGTCGCGAGGTCAAGTCCACCAGCGACTGCCCAGGCCGCATGATATCCAGGTCGAGGTCCGCCTTGAGGTCGAAGAATTCAAGCATCGGGTCGACCAGATCGCGGTGCTGCGCGGTGAGGAGCACGCGGCAGTCGGCCCAGGGTTCCCGTCGCAGGGCGAGCGCGACGGGGGCCATCTTGATCGCCTCGGGCCGAGTTCCGATGACGCAGACGATCCTGGCCTTGACCCGAAATCGACCCGAGCGTCGATCGATCGACAAGGTCGGTCTCCTTCCTCCCCGTCTCTCTGGGATTCGACCGTTGGCGATGGCGCCAACCGCCGAGCGAGCGTCCGCGGATCGTGTGCCGATTCCAAACGAACCCAACCGCGCAGGGGGAGTCTAGGGGCCTCCCGCGATCGTGTCAATGCGGGCCGAGCGGGGGCGTTTTGAGGAAAACGACGGGCCCGGAGCCGCTTTCGTCGAGGGTCCGCGTCGATCGGCCTTCGGATCGCGGGGGTCAGGGTGAAACACGGATCGGCACGTCGACCGAAAGCCTGGCGGGCGCGAGGCAGGCCCGATCGTCGCAAGCTTGATAGGCCACGGTGAACTTCAAGGTGAGCGCTCCGGGCTTCGCGGCGGGGTCGATCCTCACCTTGGCGCGCAGGGGCACTTCGCCCTCGTAGAGCGCGACCGCTTCGGCGCCGTTGGCCGCCAGGACCTTGGAGACGCCCTTGGGGTAGGTCAGTTCCAGCAGCGCCGCGGGCTGGTCGGGGTCGAGCGAGAGCCGGGTTGGCGGCAAGCCTTCGATCCCGGTCGGGTTCGCGTAGGCGTGCCAGCCTGGTTTCAG
>JBFWRA010000898.1:0-3033 GCA_050249155.1 Isosphaeraceae bacterium
CGGAGCGTCATGGTGGGCTCGGGAGTCACGATCGTCTCCGGGGCGATTCGCGGACGGAATCGCCGCGCGATCGTCGCCAGAAGCAGAACCGCCTCCATCCTGGCGAACTGGTCGCCGATGCAGATCCTCGGCCCTCCCCCGAACGGGAAGTAGGCATACCGGGGCAGTCGCTTCGCCAACCCGTCGGCCCAGCGTTCCGGACGAAACGCCTCGGGGTCGTCAAACCATCGCGGATCACGGTGGATGACCCATTGACTCATCCAGAGCGTCACGCCCCGGGGGGCGTCGTAGCCGCCAACCTGGACCGGTTCGACCACGTCGCGACCCAGAAGCCAGACCGTCGGCATGACCCGGAGCGCTTCGGTGACGACCCGATCGGCGTAAACCAGCCGCGGGAGGTCGGCGACCTCGGGCGGGCGGCCTCCTTCCAGCACGGAGTCGAGCTCGGCGTGGAGGGCGGCCTCGGCCTCGGGGTTTCGCGAGAGGAGCAGCCAGATCCAGGCCAGGGTGTTGGCGGTCGTCTCGTGCCCCGCCATGAAAAGGGTGACCATCTCGTCGCGAAGCTGTCGGTCGGACATGCCCGGGCCGCCGACGCCCTCGACGTCCTGGGCCTTCAGGAGCATGCTCAGCAGGTCGCCCCGGTCCTCGCCCGTTTTCAAACGGTCGGCGATGACGCGGGTGAGGATCGTCTCGACCCGATTCATCGCCCGGCGAAACCGGAGGTTGGCCGGCGAGGGGATCCAGGTGGGCCAGGGGACCAGGCGGCCGACCCGGTCGCCAAAGCAGGCCATCAGGACTTCCATCGCGCCGGCGACGTCGGCCGATTCCCCCGCGACGTCGGCGTCGAAGAGCGTCTTGACGACGATCTCCAACGTCAGGGCCATCATGTCGGCCTGAACGTCCCTGGCCTGGCCGTCGGCCCAGCCGGCGAGCGTACGGTCGGCGTACTCGACCATGACGCGCCCGTAGGCGTGGATGCGATCGCGGTGAAACGCCGGCTGCGCCAGCCTGCGTTGGCGACGCCAGAAGTCCCCCTCGCTGGTGAGCAGCCCCTCCCCCAGGCTGTGCTTGGCCGAGCGGAGCGCGAAGTGCTTGCGGAAGTGTTTATTCTTGGTGACGAGCACCTCCTCCACGAGGTCGGGGTGGTTGAGGACCCAGATCCTCCTGGGCCCCAGCCGGATCGCGACGACGTCGCCATAACGGCGGTGGCAGTCGGTCAGGTACTCCAACGGACCCGCGCGGAACGCGGTGAGGTTGCCGCGGAGCCAACCTCCCCGGGGCCCGGGGGGTGGGCCGACCTTCCGCGGGGGAGGAGCGGAGATCACTGCCATCGGGCGGTTCCTCGCGTTGCCTTGGACGAGGGCGGGTCAGTCGAGCGGCCGGCGTCAGGGAAGGGAGGGAGCCGAGGGCCCGGCGGCCTTCCTTGGGGTCCCTTTCTTCTTGGCGGCCGCCTTCTTCTTGGGAGTGCCAGCCGGCTGGTCGGGAACTGAGGCGGGGGCTTGCTGAGCGTTCCAGGCATCCCAGAGACCTTGAAGTTCCCTCACCGCCTCTGGCCGCTTCAAGGCGAGGTTCTCGGCTTCGGAGACGTCCGAGGCCAGGTCGTAAAGCTCCGGCATGCCGCCGCCCTGCCGGGCGACGACCAACTTCAGGTCGCCGTGGCGGATCGCCCACTGCTGACCAAACCGCCAGTAAAGGGTTTCGTGCGGCCTGCCACTCTTCGCACCCGTGAGATAGGGCAGGAGGTCCACGCCGTCGAGCTTCCAGGCGGGATCGACCGGAGCGCCCGCCGCGGCCAGAACGGTGGGGACGAGGTCGAGCTGGATCACCGGATGTTCGTACACGGTTCCGGGCGGGATCTTGCCCTTCCATTGCATGCAGAAGGGAACGCGCACGCCCCCTTCCCAGGTGGTGGCCTTGAAACCCCGGAGCGGCAGGTTGCTCGACGTCGTCTGCGCGGTGGGACCGCCATTGTCCGAGAGGAACGCCACGATGGTCCGATCCTCCTGGCCAAGCTCCCGGACGGTCGCCATCACGCGACCGACCGCGTCGTCCATCGCCGACATCATCGCGGCGAAGATCTTGCGCTTCTCGTCGGTGATTCCTGGAAACCGGTCGAGGTACTTCTTGGTGGCCTGCAGGGGAGCGTGCTGGGCGTTGAAGGGGACGTAGAGGAACCAGGGGCCGTCCTTCCTCGATTTAAGCCACTCCACCGCGCGATCCGCGTACGCGTCGGTCGTGTAGAAGTCGTCGTCCGCGACGGGCATGGTCTCGTTGGAGACTCGCGAGTCGACGAAGTTGGTCGGATGGAAGAACGGCGTGTTGGCCAGCGTTCCGTAAAACTCGTCGAAACCCCGGGCCGTGGGCCGCGAGCCTGGGGTGAAGCCCAGGTGCCATTTGCCCACGGCGCAGGTGGCGTAGCCCCTCGCCTTCAGCCGGGTGGCGAGGGTCGTTTCCGTCGAGGGCAAGCCGGGGCCTCGCGGCCCGGCGGAGCCGTTGAACTCGTGCCCGTATCGTGTCTGGTAGCGTCCTGTCAGCAGCCCCGCCCGCGTGGGACTGCAATACGGCCCGGAAACATAACCTTGCGTGAATTTGACGCCCTGGGCGGCGATCGCGTCGATATGCGGCGTGGGGACGTCCTTCCCCCCCTGAAAGCCATACTCGGCCCAGCCGACGTCGTCGGACAGGAAGATGATCACATTGGGGCGTTCCGTATCGGCCGACGCCGCGGTGTTCGCCAGCAGCAGGGCCAGACCGGCCCAGCGGATCAAGGAGAAGGGGCGCATGGTCCAGGGGCTCCGGTCGATCAGAGAGGGGATCGGGTTGACACGGAGATGATTCCGGCGGGTCGCGCCGCTGTCAAGCGCGGGACGAGGCGACCCATCGCATTTCGGAACGTGGGCGGTTACATTCGGGCGTCCGAGGATTGACCGTCTGGACGCGAGGCGAGGCACGTCCCAAGTCAGGAGTTCAAGAAACCATGAACCGTCGAAAGCTCCTCCAGGCCGGGGCGGCTGGGCTCGCGTGGTCGGCCGT
>JBFWRA010000899.1:0-3033 GCA_050249155.1 Isosphaeraceae bacterium
CGATGGATGCTGAGCACCGCGGCGTCGAGGGGTTGCAGGGTTCCCCCCACGCGCTCCTGATAACGCATGGCCACCTGGTACGTGGACAACCGATCGACACTCTTTCGACTCTCGGCGATCAGACTGGCGAGGGTCGGCGCGGTTGGCGGAGCGCTGGGGGCGACTTGCCGGGCCTGCGTGAATTTGACGCCGCGCCGGGGGGTCGGTTCCGGTTCCTGGAGTCGAATCCTGGGTTCCTCCAGCGTGTTGGGGATCGCCGGGGGATCGCCAATGGAGACCTTGGGGACTTCGATCTTGGGGGCCTCGACCTCGGGAAGCTGAAGGTCGACCGGGGGGACTTCGATCGTGGGCGACGGAACGCGGCTTCTCGGCCGATTCTCGCGGGCGTCCCGAGCCTGGCGAAGTCCTTCGACGTAGGGGTCGGGGACGGGCGCGGCGGTCTTGGCCAGGGGATCGACGGCCGAGGTCTCGGTTCCGAAGGCGGGGGCGGGCTCGGTGTGTCCGTGGAAGTGCCGATGGTGAGCGCAACCCGTCCCGGTCAACGTCAGGACCACCAGCGCCATCTGGGTCCAGCCGAGGCGTTTGATGGTCGGGAGGGTTCGGGTCGTTGGAATCATCGCGAGGCGCTCCCCTTCATGGGGTTGATCCCGGGCTCGTCGTGAGGAGACGACGAGGCCGGGGGCCGTCTTGGTCTTGGTCGGCGGATCGGATCGGAACGGGGATTCGTTACCAGAATTGGGGAAACCCGGCAAGACGTGGTTGCCTGGGAAGCGCGATTCGCGATCCGATCAGCCTGTCGGGGAGACGGGGGAGCCGGCGTCGGAAAACTCGAAGGAGTCGATCGCTGCGAGGTCTGGAATCAGGTGGGGTTGCTTGTATTGCTCCAGCGTGCCGCCGCTCTTGGCCAACCGCTGGCGCTGAAGTCGTCCCCAGGAACCCGGGGTGATCCGGCGGACCTGGACCGCGCCGAGCCGTAGGGTCGAGCGTCGATTCTCGTATTCCGCGTTCTGGCGGCTCAGGCCGCGATCGACCTCCAGGCCCAGTCGCGCGACGTCCGAGGGGTTGGGGAGATCCCCTTCCTCGACGAGCAGGGCGTAATGCGGCGGGTCTCCCCAGCAAGGCAGCAACAGGTAGGAGCCCAGTCGCAGTCCCGCCGTGAGCTGGGCCTCGTTCACCGCGGCGACGACCTGGAATTCCGAGAGCTTCTCGCCGGTCAGGCTGGAGAAATGGGCTCCCTTGTTCAGGAACTCGATCAAGGGAGCGCGTCCGTGGAAGCCGACGCAGCGCACCAGGTCGTGGATCTGGTAACGATACAGCCCGCCGGCGGTAGTGAGCAGGATGAAGTAGTTCCGGCCCTCGACCAGGTCGGCGGCCTCGACCGTCTCGGGCTGTTCCTGGTCGGCCTGGTCCTCGGGAATGAACTCGAAGTAGTGGTGACGGACGTCGAGGATTCCGGCGGGTGTCCCGTCCTCGATCGGGATGGTCATCCGGCCTTCGGAGGCGATCAGCCCGACGTCGCGGACGGGTCGATCCCCGAACAGCTCGGGATAGCCACGCAGATAGGCCCCCATCGTTCCGCCCATCCAGTTCGCCATGAACCGAAGGTTGGGCCAGTAATCCCTGGGGAGCAGCCGTCCCGTCCGATTGGCGATCTCATCGAGTCGACGCGCGGCGTCCCTGCGCTTCCACTTCGACCTTCGTGGCAAGGCCGACCGGACTTCCGGGGAGAGTTCCCACTTGCGGTCGACGGTGCCGTCGGCGAGGTCGCGGATCAGGGTCTCTTTCTCCCGATCACCGAGCCTGGCGATGGCGATCAACGTGCTGGGGTTGGCCGCGATCGTGGCGCCGAGGTCGCGATGGACCGAGTGCCGCAGGGCGACGTAATACTTGGACTCGACGTCCTTGATCTTCGAGCCGGCCACGGGCATGCAGTAGTTCAATCGCACGAACCGGTTTTGCATGTGGGCGGTCAGGCCGGTGATCGCGCCGCAGGGCGTGCCCGACTCGGTCGTGGTCTCGCGCCAGTCACTGGCGAGTTGGAGGATCGGCCTGATTCCCTGGCGCATCCGGTCGAAGTGCTGGTCGAACGCGAGGATTCCCCAGACGGTCCAGCCCTCGCGATAGTCGTTCAGAGACTCCCGGGTCACGGGGATCGTCTTGGGGCGGTTGGTCGTGCCCGAGGTCATCGCGAACATCAGGACCTCGGTGCCCGACCCGAAGAGCGCTCCGACGTCCCCCCGACGAACGCGATCGACGTAGGGTTCGTGCCCCTCGTAGCCTCGGATCGGCACTCTGTGGCGGAAGTCCTCGGTAGTCCGGATCTCGTCGAAGTGGTGATCGCGTCCGAACTGGCTATCCGCGTGTCGGCGAATCCTGTCGAGCAGAAGCGCGCGCTGGACCTCGGGCGCGTGCCGGGTTTGTTCCAGAAAGGAGTTCGCGAGCCCTCGGGCGCGCCGGGCGATGGGTCGACCGATCAGCCTCTTGACCATTCCCAACATCGGAATCGCCACCTTCCCTGGGGAGCGTCTCCGTCGACGACCGTGAAACTCGACCCTCCGCGCGGGCTTGGGAGGGGGGTCGGGTCAGCGCGGGACGGCGACCGCGAGTTCCTCGACGGCCATTCTGGACGGGTTGATCAACGACGTCGTGGTCTCCTCGAGCTCGGTGTCCTTCGAGGAGCGCTCGCGCCGCGCGGCGGTGGCGGGTGACGCCTGATTCACGCGTGGGGCGAATCGCGCCAGGAACTGGTTCAGCCGCGAGGCGTATTCCTGGCGATTGACTTCGAGGCAGCGGTTGTGCTTGGCTCCCGGGACGATCCAGAGTTCCTTGGGCTCCCTGGCATGGTCGAAGAGTTCCTTGACGATCGCCGGGGCGATGTAGGCGTCCTTGCCGCCGTGGATCATCAGCCAGGGGCGGGGGCTGAGCCGGGCGACCGCTTTTTCGACGTCGGGGTATCGGCAATTCAGCCGACGCTCCGAACGCAGGCGGCCAGCCCACGCGGCGGTTCGATAAATCGCCTTGGGAAGGCTGCGG
>JBFWRA010000900.1:0-3031 GCA_050249155.1 Isosphaeraceae bacterium
GGGCGCCCCCTGGGAGACTGACTCCAACCTGGCCAACGGTGCCGCGCTGCCGCCCGGCCAGATCCGGATCGGCTGGCACGGCTTCCTCGGCACGAGGGCGAACGGCGGAGGCCTGCGCGGGATGTTCGACTATCGCGACAGCCAGGTCTCGTCGATCAATGACACGACCGACGGCACGAGCAACACCTACCTGGCCGGCGAGCGCCTGCCCAACCAGGGGGGGGCCGGCAGCCTCTGGGCGCTCAACGGATCGTCGGCGGGGACGACCGTGCCGATCAACTGGAAGACCGACCTGAATAGCGGCCCGGGCTGCACGGCCGGTGTGTTCGGCTCGTCGAACTGGAACTGCCGCTTCAGCTATGCCGCGGGGGGCTTCAAGAGCCGGCACCCCGGCGGTGCGAACATGCTCTTCGCCGACGGCTCGGTCAAGTTCATGAAGCAGACGATCGCGCTGCCGATCCACTGCGCCCTGGGGAGCCGCAACGGCGGCGAGGTGATCAGCGCCGACGCTTACTGAGCCAGGGCCTGACCCGTCCGTATCCACGTCGAATTCCGCGGTCGCACCGCATCGACGGGATGGGGGCCCGACGAGGGCCCCCATCCCTGGCCGACCCTTACCCGAGGCCGGTCCGGGGTGTGTCCGTCGTTCTCTCGTGACACCTCCATGACTTCCTCGCGTCCCACCCAACCCCAAGCGAGCCTTCCCAGAACCATGTTGACAAAGATGACAGTCCACACGCGCCGCTTACGCGTTCCCGCCGTCCTCGTCGCCCTCGTCCTCGGCGGCCAGGGTTGCTCCGACGACGGCTTCGGCAAGCGCTACACCGTGACCGGGACGGTAACCTACAACGGGGAGCCGCTTCCGATCGGGAGGATCAACTTCGTCCCCAAAGACCCCGAGGGCCGGCCGGCCGCCGGGTCAATCGTCAACGGCAAGTATTATCTGACCACCCACGATCCGGACGACGGCGCACTCGTCGGCGAGTACAAGGTCACCATCACGTCGTACGGCGGCGACCTGGAAAAGGTCCAGCGGGAAGCCGACGAGGCCGGCGGCGCCCAGGACGCGATGCCCGACCAGATGGCCGTCGCCCAGGCGCAAAAATCGCTCATCCCAGAGAAGTTCGGGAGCTTCGAAGGGTCCGGCCTGACCGGCGACGTGCGGGCCAAGTTCAACACCATCGATTTCGAGCTGAGAGATTGACCCCGCCGTGACACGCCGGGGCGTCGTCCCTGGGCTTCGGGCCTCGCCCGGATTACAATAGGGCTTTAGAGACGCCCGACGAGGCGGGCGCTCGTTCCCACCCCGGCGCGACGGACGGAATGGAACGGTTGACGGTCCTTTGCTTCGCGGGCACTTACGCCCTCGCCCTGGCCGGCGAGCTGGCCCGGTTCGTGGTGCGGACCCCCTTGCGGTGGTACGTCACCCTGGGGCTGACCCTGCTCGCCTGGGTCGTGCAGACGGTTTATCTCGCCACGCATGCCGGGGGCGGAGGTCTGCCGTTCGCCACCCGGTTCGATTCCTTGATGATGCTCTCGTGGGTCTTCGCGGCGATCGCGCTTTATTTGATGGTCCACTCGCCCAGGGCCGCCGTCGGCACGTTCGTGCTGCCGATCGTGCTGGCCTTGACCGTCATCGCGGGGATCACCGGCGCGACCGAGCCGGACTGGGGCGGCGCCTGGAGCGACGCCACGGCCTTCTGGGGGATGGTTCACGGGCTCTTCTTGCTGGCGGGGGCCGTCAGCACGTGCCTGGCGTTCGCCGCGGGGCTGATGTACCTGGCCCAGGCCCGTCGATTGAAGGCCAAGCGCCCAAGTCGGCGGGGGTTCAGCCTGCCGAGCCTGGAGCAATCCGAACGGCTCAACCGGGGGGCCGTGGCCGTCGCCTTCCCCTTGTTGACGTTCGGCCTGTTGATCGGCGTGGTCCTCAGCCTGAGCGTCGGGCGCGGCGGCGGCGGTCAGGGCGCGGCGCTGCGCTGGACCGATCCGAAGGTCGTCAGCGCCCTGATCACCTGGGTCGTCTTCGCCGCGCTGCTGCACGCGAGGTTTCGGCCCGCGATGCGGGGCAGGGGGGTCGTCCTGCTCACGATCGTCGCGTTCGCGTTTCTCGTGTTCACCTGGGTTGGGATCGAGGCGCTTCGCCTGCCCACCGGGCACGGGGCTCCCCGGCCCGACCCCCTGGCCACTCCGTCGCCACCGAAGGCGGGGAGGGGCCTGTGAAGCTCCTGGCCGTCGGCGTGGATTACCGGACCGCGCCCGCCGCAGTGCGCGAGGCCCTCGCGTTTGACGGCGACAAGGGCCCCGGCGGGCTGGACGCCCTGCTCGCGACGTTCCCCGGCAACGAGTTCGTGATCCTCTCGACGTGCAACCGGGTCGAACTTTACGCCGCGGGCGATCCCGCCACGATGCCGGGGGCCGAGGAGTTCACCGGCTTCCTCGCCGAGTTCCACGGGATCGCCGCCGACGTGCTCTCCGGGCACCTGGTGACCTACCACGACGAAGGGGTCATCGGCCACCTCTTCCGGGTCGCCGCCAGCTTGGAAAGCCTGGTCCTGGGCGAGGGGCAAATCCTCGGCCAGGTCCGCGAGGCGTTCCAGGCGGCCAGGCGCCGAGGCGCCACCGGGCCGATCCTCCACAAGCTGTTCGAGAACGCGCTGAGGGTCGGCAAGAAGGTCCGCGAAGACACGGGGATGGACCAGGGCAAGCTCTCCGTGGCCAGCGTCGCCGTCGACGTCGCGAGGGAGGTCTTCGACACGTTCGCCGACAAGACCGTCCTGGTCATCGGCGCGGGGAAGATGGCCGACCTGACCTTGCGGCACCTCCGGGAGCTCAACCCGGGTCGGGTCCTGGTGACCAACCGCAGCCCCGAGAAGGCCAGGGCCGCCGCCGAGCGCTGGGGGGGAGAGGCCGTCCCCTTCGACCGGCTCAACCTGGCCCTGATCGACGCCGACGTCGTCGTCAGCACCACCGCCGCGGACGACCCGATCGTCGACCACGAGCGGTACGCCAGGGTCCAGCGCGCCCGGCGGAA
>JBFWRA010000901.1:0-3030 GCA_050249155.1 Isosphaeraceae bacterium
CTCTATCGACCGATCAAAGCGGTCCTGGCCGAGGCCTTGCGGCAAGGGACCTTGCCGTTCTGGAGCGACCAGTTCGGGATCGGCGTTCCTCTGGCCGCGGAGAGTCACGCGGCGTCGTTCTATCCGCCGAACTGGCTCATTTATCGGGCGCTTGGGGTCTCCGCGGCGTATCGACTGGCGATGTGGCTGAGTGAACTGGCGATCGTGGCGGCGACCTTCGGCTACGCCAGGGTGCTGGGGATCAGCCCGTGGGGCGCGGCCGTTTCCGCCCTTGCGTTCGCGCTTTGCGGCTTCCTGATGAGCCACGCGTGCCACGAGCCGTTTTACAACCTGCTGCCGTACCTGCCCCTGGCCCTGATCCTGGCGGAGCGTTACATGGCGCGAGGGGGCGCGGCCTGGCTGGCGGGGGTCGCGCTCACGGTCGGAGCGCAATTGACTCTGGGACATTTTCAAATCCAGATGTGGACCGCCGGTCTGGTCGTCCTGACCGGTCTTTGGCGGGCGTTTCGAAAAGAGGGCCCCTGGCGTCGAGCGCTCGGGCTGGTCGTCGCGGTGGCGTGGGGTGGGGCCGTGGCCTCGGCGCAGCTTGGGCTGACCTGGGAGCTGACCCGGATCGCCCGGTTCGACCGACCGCCGATCTTCTTGACCAACTACGCGTTTCCACCCGCGCACTGGGCGCAGCCCGCCCTGCCCCGGCTGTTCATGCACTTTCAGGGCGGTTCGACGTCCCCCTACTGGTACGACCACGCCACCTCGCCAGACGAGGCCTGCCTTTACGTTGGGACGGCGGTCCTGATCCTGGCCGTGGTCGGGGCCCTGGCGAAGCGGGATCGAGCCCTGGCCCCCTGGCGATGGCTCTCGGTGATCGCGCTGATCCTGGCGACGATGCCGGGGTGGTTTCCCGAGGGCTATCTCCTGGTGCTTCGGCTCCCTGGCCTGGGCCACTTCCGGGCTCCGGGGCGTTACGCGCTGTTGACCAGCCTGGGCCTCTGCCTGCTCGCGGGGCGCGGGTTCGACCTCGCGAGAACCGCCAGACGATTCTGGCGAGGCTACGCGCTAGCGATCGTCCTCGGTGCCTCGGCGTTCGCCTGGGCCGCCTGGTGGTCGTCGAGGCCCGACGTCCGCGAGGCGATCGGTGGCGAGGTCCGGGACTGGCACCTCGTCGAGGCGGCGGTCGCCTGGACGGTCGCCCTGGTCGTCGTGGCCGTTTATCGCGCTCGACCCGGAAAGGCCACGGCCTGGGTCCTCTTGCTGACGATCGGGGTCGAGCTCGCCTACCTGTTCCATCATGGCACGGTCCCCTGGGGGTGGTCGGTCGACTTTCCCGCGTCGAGCCCCGTCTTCCAGAGACTCGGCGAGGAACCGAGGGTCGGTCTGGTCGCCGGTGAGCTTCAGGACGTGGTGGTTCGAGGCGGCCACGCCACCGCATGGCCAAACCTCGGCATCGTCGCGCCTCCACCGAACTACCTGCTCGAAGCGTCCGGCGACCCGGCCAAGACGACCCCCGAGTTGCTCAACTGGTTGAAGCGATTCGGCGTCTCGCACGGGGTCTTCGACGGCCCCAGGCCGTTCCGATCCTCGGAGGTCCTGTACTTTGGTCCCGATCCGGCGCTCGACGCGATCCTTCCACCCAGGGCCGACCGACCCTTGCCCAGGACCTATCGCCTGGAGCGTTACCCAGAGCCGTTCCCTCACGCCAGAACGGCCCTCCGGACCGAAACCGCGGCCGACTGGTACGAGATCTACCCAGCGCTCTCGCGTTCGGCCGATCCCGACGTCGTCTGGTTCCTCAAGGAACACGCGCCCGTCGACTCCCCCGAGCCCCGCGCCTTGAACGCTCGGGTCGTGTCATGGGACGGCCGATCCGGCGTGGTCGAACATGACGGGACCGTCGACCTGGTGATCCGCCGCACGTACTACCCAGGCTGGTCCGCCCGACTCGACGACGGTTCGGAAGTGCCGGTCACGCCGGCCGACGGCGGGCTCCAATCGGTCCGGCTCCCGGGGGTCGGTCCCACGCGCGTAACGCTGCGATATCAGCCGACGTTCCTGATTCGAGGGGTCGCCCTCTCCCTGCTGGCGACGTCCGCGGCGGTCCTGGTGATCGCCCGGGGCGCGTGGCCGGCACGTCGCCGACCGGGCTGAGTTCGGCTCGAATCAACGCAGGGCCGAGCGCGCCTCGCGATACGCCGCGAAGTTGTCCGCGGCGTACTTGTGATAATCGAAGGGGAGATCCGAGGCCACGGTCTGGATCACGGCCCAAAGAGCCTCGCGCAGCAGCGAGGTCGCCTTGAGCACGCGAAGCTCGCGGAGGTCGCGCGGGTCCAACCGGCCCCGATAGGCTTCCAGCATCGCGACCTCGGCGTCCTCGGAAAACTCGCAGTTGCCCGCGACTCCGGCCAGGTCGAACAGGGGGTGCCCCACCCCCGCGTATTCCCAGTCGACCAGCCAGACGCTTTCACCATCGTCGAGGATGTTCGCCGCGAGCAGGTCGTTGTGACACAGGACCGGCGTGAACGGGGCGATCTCCCTGGCCAGAATCCGGGCGTCGTCGAGGAGCGCGTCAAGGTCCGGAGGCAGGTCGGCTTTTAGCTCCCTCGCGTTTTTCGCGTACGTCCGCACGGTCTGAAAGGCCGAGAAATAGAGGACCTCGCCGGAGAGCTGGTCCCAGGAGTCGTGCAAGACCCGAAGGAGTCTCGCGAGTCGAGGGAAGAACGCCGGATCTCGAACCCCGGCGGCGTCCAGAGTGCGGGCCTGAAGATGGGCGCTGATGAGAACGCCGTCCTCATGGTGGACGACCGCGGGCGCGACGCCAAAGTCGTGAGCCGCGCGCTGACAGACCACCTCGGTCCTCCGGTCGATGCCCAAGAGCGGACGTTCGACCGAAAGCCTGGCGACGAACGCCCGGCCGTCGGACCTCACCAGATAGTTATGGTTGGTGATGCCGCCAGGCAGAGGGTCGATGGTGATCGGCCCAGGCCAGAAATCCAGGGATTGCAATCGCTGGGTGTGAAGGCGAGCGGGGTTCAT
>JBFWRA010000902.1:0-3030 GCA_050249155.1 Isosphaeraceae bacterium
TCACGCCTTGCGAGCGCAGTCGGCGCTTTCGGGAGAGATCAGGGCGTTGGCCTTCGCGCCGGATGGTCGGACGGCCATCTCTTGCGACCAGGGGGGAACGGCGTCGCTCTGGGACGCGGCCGATGGGCGAGCCCTCGGTCCCGCGCTGGTCGGACAGGGCGGTGTCATCTCCCTGGCGTTCGCTCCCGACGGGCGAACCGTGCTGACCGGCGGCCGCGACGGGACCGCCCGGTTCTGGGACGTCAAGAGCGGCCGAAGCGTCGGCCCCACCCTGCGACTGGGAAAGCCCGTCGCCTGCCTGGCGTTCTCGACCGACGGCCGCCTCGTCGTCGCGGGGGGCGAGGGCAACCGGGCCAAGATCTGGGACGCGGCCACAGGCGACCAGGTGGGGGAAGACCTGACCCATCCACCGAACCCGCGCTGGGATGGATATGTCGGCTTCGTTTCGTTCTCGACCGACGGCCGTCGGGTCTTCACCGCCAGCCGAGACGGCATGTTCCGGCTCTGGAACGCGACCGACGCCCTTCCCACCGGGTCGGGGGGAAAGCACCCGACCTTCACCGTCTCCGCGGCGCTGTCGCCGGACGGTCGTCGCGTTCTCACCGTCGGAACCAACGGCGGCCAGATCTGGGACCTGGACACCGGCGAGCCCGACGGACCCCTGTTGACCCACCAGGACGCGGCGCTCGTCGGCGCTTTTCATCCCAGTCAGCCCTGGGTCGCCATCGGGTACGGCAACGGAAGCGCCCTGGTCTGGGACCTCTCGACACGTCCGTTCCAACCCCTCGCGCGAACCGAACAGGGGGGAAGCGTTCGGGCCCTGGCTTTCGCGCCGGGAGGGGACGCGCTGCTGACCGCCAACGACGACGGCACGGCCCGACTCTGGGAGGTCCCCAGCGGCCGACCCCTCGGCGGGCCGCTCCACCACCCTCGAAAACAGATGGTGACCTGTGTCGCCTTCGCCTCGGACGGGCGGAGCGTGGTGACCGGCTGCCAGGACGGTGTCTCAAGATCCTGGAGCCTGAGCGCGAGCCGAGCCCACGCCCCCAGCTTGCCCGTCGAGGGCGAACTGACCAACGCGTGCTTCAGTCCCGACGGACGGCTCGCCTTGACCGGGGACGAGAAACGGTTGCGAATCTGGGACGTCCGGACCGGCCGACCCGTGGGAAAGCCGATGGAACTGGTCCACGCCTTTTGCTCGGCCTTCAGCGCGGACGGTCGGACCGTCCTGGCGGCCTCCTACTTTGGAGAAGCCCGCCTGTTCGACGTCCAGACTGGCGAATTGATCCTCGAAAGGCTCGCGGACCCACGTCCCTACGTGAGCGCGGCCCACGGACCATCCGGATTCTTACTCCTGCGGTACCTCGCCGACCGCTCGTACACGGTGATCGATCCCCAGGGCGAGGCCACCTACGTGGGGCTTCCCGCCGAGAACGAGGGTGAATACCGGGCTTCCGCGATCAGCGCGGACGGCTCGATCGCCGCGGTGGGACTCACGACGGGGTTCGTACGAGTTTGGAACGTCGTGACCGGCGAGCGGGGACCGGACCTCCCGGTCGTCGAGTCCGGAATCGAGGCGCTGAGCCTCTCGGCCGACGGTCGAATCCTCATGGTCGGCGACAAGGACGGCACCGCGCGGGTCTGGAACGCGCGCGAGGGGTCGATGATCGGCCAGGTCCTCAACCACTCGGAGCGAATCCGGGCCGTGGCGCTCTCTCCCGACGGTCGGCTCGCGGTCACCAGCGGCAATGGCCGCGCGATCCGAGTCTGGGAGACGGCGACGGGGACTCAGGTCGGACCGGGCTTCTCCACCGCGGGCGCGGTCGGCACGGTCGCGTTCAGCCCCGACGGCCAACTCGTCCTGGCCGGAGACGGGCCCGGTCAGGCGCGATTCTGGAACCAGATCTCCCCGGCCCAGGGGAGCCCGGATCGCCTGGCCCTGCGCGCCTCGGTCATGACCAACCTCGGGTTCGACGACTCGGGCAACCTCGCTCCACTCTCCGCGGAGCGGTGGGACCAGTTGCGACGCGCCCTGGAAACGTCAACCCGCCCGTGAGCGGAAGTCAGACGGAAACCGCCGCCGTCACGATTCCGGGGACACGCCGAGTCGACGGCCCGGGAGTCCACGTCGGCAATTCGCAAAGACCTCCGCCAAAGAACGTGTGGTGCCACAACTGCGTGGACACCACGCTGGTCAGTTGCATGTCCAGACCAAGCTGCCGAGGAGTGATCCTGGGGTATCGCAGTCGCGAGCGTCGGGCCTGGGCCAGCGAATTTGGATCGAAATAACCCGTGGCCTGGAGCGACTCGGGACTGAGCAACTGATCCACCCACGCGGGACGCTCGGGGCCCAGGAACGTCTTGGCCAGGCTCGACCGGAACATCGTCTTGGGACGATTCGCGATCGCCTTGGGCAGGGTCTTCGCCGCCACCTGGCGGAGCAGCCACTTGTCGACCCGGCCCCGAAGTTTGTACTCGGGGGCGATCTCCGAGCAAAACGTGATCACGTCATCGTCAAGGAACGGATAACGCGCCTCCACCGAGGAGTGCATGGCGATCCGATCCCCCTTGGCGATCATCAGCAGCCCCGCCAGCATCACCTTGTAGCCGACGTACAAAGATTGATTCAACGGATGCCACTTCGCGAGCCGGTCGTTGGTGATCGACAGGTCGTCGTAAGGGTCGTGACCGTCGAGCCGATCCCACATCCCCGAGGAATACACCGCCGAGCGCGAGACGGCGAGCAGGTCGTAGAGCTCTTGCTGGGCCGTCCGGACGCCGCCGAACGGGTACAACGCGGGGAGCCGACTCGTATTCCCCACGAGCAGCCCCATGCCCTTCTCGCGAAGGTACACGCCGAGTCGACTCCCGGGAGGCAGGTACCTGTCCCGGGTCCGTTGCATCTTGAACCAAACGTACCCCGCCAGGGCCTCGTCGGCCCCCTCTCCGGTCAGCGCGACCTTGTACCCTTGCGCGTGGACCGCCGCCGCCAGGCGCATCAACGCCGAGCACGACGTGTCCAGCACAGGG
>JBFWRA010000903.1:0-3028 GCA_050249155.1 Isosphaeraceae bacterium
GACGCCATGGGGGCCTACGGGTTCGCCTGGGGCTTCGGCTTCTTCCAGTTCCTGCTCGAGTTCGGCATGAGCTCGGCGCTGCAGCGGCAGGTCTCGGAGACCTGGACCCGGGGCGATCGAGACGGAGTCGATCGGGCGATCGCCTGCGGGATGACGTTCTACGCGGCGATGGCCCTGGTGCAAATCTCCGCGCTGCTGACGGTGGCCTACGTGGCGGTCCCGTACTCGAAGTACCCGGCCGGGTCGTACTCATACGACCTGATCATCAAGCTGCTCTGGCTTCAGGCGATCACCGCGCCTTGCTACGGGCTCTCGATGGTCGTCTCCAGCGTGCTCCAGGCGGCCAGGCGTTACGAGATCGTGCCAAGGCTCGACCTGCTGGTCATCACGATGCGGTTCGTCGTGCTCTACGCCGGGGTCCACGCCGGAGTGGACTTCTTCCTGGTCGTCGTGACGCAGTCGCTGGTCTCCATCCTCCTGGTGCTCGGGCCGACCCTCTGGGTGATGATCCACGACCTCGGCTTCCACCCCCACTTCCGGGGTGCCACGCGGGCCGACTTCAAGGCCCTGGCGAAAATTAGTTTTTACATGTTCATCGTTCAGTTGAGCGTCGTCCTGGCCGACAAGGTCGACACGACCATTCTGGGCTTCGCGCTGGAGGACCCCGGCCCGGCCACGGCGGTCTACCAGGTGGTGAGCAAGCCGTTCTTGCAGATTCGGCAAACGGGCTGGACGCTGGCCTATTACGTGATGCCGGCGGTCGCCAGCCTGCTGGCGGCGCGCGACCATCGGGCGCTGGAGCGGGTCAAGTACGACGGCACCCGCCTGCACGTCGGGTTGATCTTGCCGGTCTCCTTGCTGGCGTTCGCCTACGCGGGGCCGTTCTTGACCCTGTGGGTGGGGGACAAGCTCGGCCACGACGCCGCGAGGGAGGCCCCCCTGCTCCGCCTCTTTCTGGTGGCGACGCTCCCCTTATTGCTCTCGGTCCCGGTGCAGATCGCCTTCGGCATGAACAAGGTGAAACTGGTCGCCCTGGCGGCGCTGGGGGGCTCGCTGGTGAACCTCCCCCTGAGTTACGCCCTGACGCTGCGCCTGGGAGTCTCGGGGGTGATCTGGGGGACCGTGCTGACCACCTTGTTCTCGAATCTGTTGATCCCGGGGATCCACGTCTTCCGCGAATTGCAGCTCAGTCCCCGGGTGTTCGTCCGTCGGACGCTCCTGGCCCCGGCGACGGGGGCGGCTGTGATGATCGCGGTGGTCTGCGGGTTATGCGTCGCCTATCCCCTGCACCCCAGCCCGCGTGGGGGGATGTCGATCCTGCGATGGCTCCCGCTCATCGGGCATCTCGGCGTGGCCTCGTTGGCTTATGTTGGCGGTTACCTGGCGGTCCCGGCCGGCCGGGCGGACCTCATCGAGATCGTCGGCAAGCTAAGGCGCATGACGTCGGCCTGATCGCCGGCCAGGGCGGGGCGGAGTGCACTGAGATCGAGCGGCGAACCCAAGGGAAGGGTGCCTGGGGCGTCGCGAGCCTCGGCCGACGGGCACCCTCGCGAACCTCGTTGAGAACCGTTCTGGGTTCAACGGGGAACCCTGGGTCGTGTTGGGGACTCGCCAGGGGGAATCCGGACGACCTGGTTCGCCTCCACGTAACGGACCCCTTTGGCTTTCTTGAGCTTATCGAGCCCCGCCACGGCTTTTGATCCTCCGGTGATGACGAGATACTTCCCCGGCTGGTAACGATCCCGGATCTTGAAGCCCAGGGACCTGGAGAGGGCCTCGACCTCGGCGACGCGCTCTGGCTCATAGCCGACCAGGAACTCCAACGCTCCGACGGCGGCCACCGCGCCTTCGACGTCGCAGATCAGGTCGTCCGGTGTCTGGCCGCGCCGCAGCGCGCCTTGGACCGAGACTCGCTGGCCGATCAGGTCGTCAAGCGTCTTGGGTCGGCCTTCGGTTTTGGGGAACTCCAGGCGAATCCGCAATCCCCCGGCGCGGACGAAATCCCCCTCCGGGGAAGCGTCGTTTTTCTTCGGGACCGACTCCAGGGTTCCCTGGATCTCGACCCGGACGAGATCTTGCGACATGGCGGCATCCTGGGCGGGCGACGCGGGCGAACAGGCCAGCGCGGTCATCAGGACCGAACCACAAAGCCTGCCAGTCAAGGACATGGGGCACCTCCGCCAGGAAAGGTTCGGGCGGCGATCGCGCGGTCACGGGGGTTCATAAGGAGAACCCCACCTCGAAATTCTTCGGGAAGGGTGGCGAGGATTCAAGACGCGGGGACGTCGAGCGGCCCGGAGCGCCTCGCGGCGCTCCGGGCCAAGGGGGGGATTTCCGCGGTCCCTCGCGGACCGTCGGCGTTGGATCAGGGTTTACTCACCCGATGCGCCCGAGGGGACGCCAGTGGCGGGCCGAGGGATGCGCATCTCGTCGACCCGACGGACCCGGGCCGCGTTGGAACCCGCGCCCGCGGCGATCGGAAGCCGGGTCGCGTCGAACTGCCAGTGGAACGTGGCGATCGGGTCGTCGGCCGGCCGGACGTAAACCCGGTGATACGGGGCCTGGCCGATCGTGTCGACGGTGAACAGGAAGTCCAGCGGGGCCACGGGCAAGTCCTCGCGGTAGACCCAGCCCGGGTAACCGTCGGGCGTGGTCTCGATCCCCTCGAACGACAGGTTGCTCTGCCAGACCAGCCCCACGAACGAGTACTGGGCGGAGCCACTGGATCCATGCAGCAGGAACGATCCGCCCTGGCCATTGCTATCGCCAAAGTAGGCGATGTTCTCGGCGGGGGTCACCTGGCCAGGCCCGCTTGGCTTGAGGAACCCGATATCCAGGGTCGCCCCGGTGACGCAGCGGCCCGAGAGGGACGCGAGCGGTCGGGCGTTCTTGAGGATCAATTCCTTCATCTCGGCGGGCGTTTTCATGGCGTGATCCGGGTGCGCCCAGGCCAGGGCGATGGCACCCGAGACGTGAGGCGTGGCCATCGACGTGCCCGCGAAGAAGGCGTAACCGTCCTGAGTCCCGT
>JBFWRA010000904.1:0-3022 GCA_050249155.1 Isosphaeraceae bacterium
CGGAGAAGCTCGCGAAAGACTACTGGCGCAAGAACCTGTCGACGTACCTCGATTGGCCGCTTCCCGACGTCACGGCCGTGGAACTCGCCCTGGATCTCGACCCCGACCGGAGCCGGCTCAAGGTCGAGGGCGCTTACGATCTGATCAACAATCAGGAGAAGCCCTTGACCCAGGTCCCCCTGACCGGCGGCTTGCACTGGGAGTCCCCCTCGTGGACGTTCGAGGGAAAGGACTATACTCCCGACGCTCGCTCGGGTCTTTACGTCTTCACGCCCCACGAGCCCATTCCCCAGGGGGGCGCGTTTCGGATCGGATTCAAGTTCGAGGGGACGTTTCCCCAGGGGATCACCAAACGGGGCGGGGGGACCAACGAGTTCATCCTTCCCTCGGGGGTGGTGCTCACCAGCTTTTCCACGAGCTTCGCGCCCAGGGTCGGTTTCGTCGAAGGGGTCGGAATCGACGACGACAACCGTTACGAGAGCAAGGAGTATCCCGACGACCACTTCAAAGGGCAGACCGAGGCGGCGTTCGGCCCGAGGCGGCCGTTCAGGACGAAAATCACGATTTCCGGGCCTGACAGGCTCACATACAACTCGGTCGGCGCTCTCACGAACGAGACGGTCGAGAATGGCCGCCGCGTCGTGGTCTGGGAGAGCGATCAGCCGGTCAACTTCTACAACGTCGTCGCCGGGAACTGGGAAGTCTCCCGAGGCGAGGGCACGGCGGTCTTTTACCACAAAGCCCACCCCTACAACGTCGCCGCGATGGTCGAGGCGCTCGACGCCGCCAGGACGCACTACTCCGAGTGGTTCCGACCCTACCCCTGGAAGGAACTGAAGCTCAGCGAGTTCCCCGCGCTGGCCAGCTACGCCCAGGGGTTTCCGACCGACGTCACCTTCAGCGAGTCGATCGGGTTCTTGACCGACGACGACCCCGAGGCGAGCGCCGCGTTCACGATCACCGCGCACGAGGCGGCCCACCAATGGTGGGGAAACATGATCATGCCTGGAAAGGGGCCGGGAGGGAACCTGCTCTCCGAGGGCACCTCGCACTTCTCGACGATGCTCCTGCTGGAGCGGGCCCGGGGTCCGCGCGCCCGCATGGAGTTCTCCAGGAGGATCGAGGACACCTACGGCAAGAACCGAAGCGCGGACTCCGAACGCCCGCTCGTCAAGATCGACGGCTCGCGCGACGGCGACCAGACCGTCACCTACGACAAGACCGGCTGGGTCCTCTGGATGCTGATGAATCGCATGGGTCGGGAATCGATGCTCGCGGGAATCCGCGACTTCTTCGAGACGTATCACGCGAACGTCGATCATCCCGTCCTTCAGGACTTCCTGGCGGTGCTGAGGACCCATGCCAAAGATCCAGACGCCTTTGACGCCTTCACCAGGCAATGGTTCTTCGAGGTGGTCGCGCCCGAGTTCCAGGTGACCGACGCCGTCAAGCGGCGCGAGGGGAACGCGTGGGTCGTCACCGCGACCGTGAGGAACGTGGGCGGGGGGACCGTCCCGGTCGAGTTCGCGGCCTCGCGAGGCGAGCGGTTCGTCAAGGGGAAGCCCAACGAGAACGCCGACTTCAAGGAGGCGCGCGTTTCGATCACGTTCGGTCCCGGTGATTCGCACGAGGTCACGATCCCTTGCGACTTCGACCCCGAGAAGTTCGTGGTCGATCCCGACGTGAACGTGCTGATGCTGCGCCGCAAGGCGGCCGAGGCGAAGCTCTGAGGATCGGGGTGGCGGTTCCTCACGAGTTTCCGGGTCTGGGTGCCCGGGTCAAAGCTCGCGTGACCCGGAATCGCCCTGGCTGATCAACGGGGCGATCCGTCGACGATCGCCCTGGGTCGATCCGTGGTCAACCCAAAAGTCGGATCGGTTCCGGGTCACGCGAGCTGTGACCCGGGCACCCCTGGGATCGATCGTCAGGAAGTGATTTCCAGCCAGTTTCCTGGGGTTCGAACGATCCGACTCACTCGGGGCGAGAGTCGTCACCCGGCCCCGAGAGCCGGAACAGGGCGCGCTGAAGGTCGCCGTTCAGCGGGTCGCGCGCCAGGGCCAGGCGATACCAGGCCCTGGCCTGTTCCCGACGTCCCAGCGCCAGGCAGGCGTCCCCGATCGCTCGAAGGGTCGCCGGGTCGCCTCGACGATCAGGGGGTCGGGCGTTCTGGACCAACCAGTCGAGCCGGTCGCGCGCCTGGACCGAATCCGCCAATGGCCGGGCCGAGGCCGCCTCTCCGGCCAGTCGCAGCGCCTGGGCCAGCCCGAACCGAGCGTCGCGATCGTCGGGGGCCTCGCGCAGCGCGATCCGATAAGCGTGAATCGCGGCGGAAGCGTCCCCCTTCACCAGCGCCAGTCTGCCTCGCAGCCGAGCGATCGCCGGCGCGTCGGCGAGGTCGGCCGGAGTCTCCGCCAGCATGGTCCCGGCCCGTTCGACCTCGCCGCGGTCCAGCGCCAGCCGGACGCGAAGGGCCCGGGCTTCCGCGTCCAGGCCCGTCAACGGTTCCAGCGCCGCCTGGGCGTCGTCGAGCCTGCCGAGCCTTCGGAGGTTCTCGGCCAGGGCGAGCCGGGAATGGCGGTCGGCGGGATCGTGGCTCACCGCGCGCGTCAGCGCCTCGGCCAGCTCGGCGGGGCCCAGGTCCTCGCGACGACCGACCGTCCAGAGGTAAAGATCGGCGAATTCGAGGGGATGGCTCTCCGAGGCGCGTTCCAGGGCCCGGAATTGGATCTCGGCGTCGGCGAGTCTTCCCTGGGCGGCGTAAAGGTTGATCAACTCGCGACGGGCCTCGCCGCGCGTCGGGTCCAGCGCGACGGCCCGGGTCAAGGCCGCCTCGGCGGCTCGGAACCGTTGGCGGAGCAATTCCAGAGTCCCCAGTGTCGAGGCGAGCATCGCCGACTCGCCGGGATCGCCTCCTTCCCGGAGCGGACCGAGCAAGGCGACCGCCTCGTCGATTCGTCCCCGATCACGGGCGACCTGAACGCGAAGCAGCAGCTCGGGAAGCGTCGGCGAGCGGATCGCCGCC
>JBFWRA010000905.1:0-3021 GCA_050249155.1 Isosphaeraceae bacterium
CCAATTTCCCGATCCCCGCCCGGAACAAGATGACCTACGAGGAAGCCAAGAAGGTCCGCGAGGACCTTCACCAAACTCGGATGAAATTGACCGAGGCCGAGGCCCTGCTCAACCTTCGAGAGTCCGAGATGGCCACTCCGGGCAACGAGGCCCGGCTCGAGAAGGAGGTGGAGCGGATCTTCCGGTCCGAGCCGCTCTCGATCGATCTGGCCCAGCAGATCAAACGCGCCCAGGACCGACTCCGAGAAGCGGAACGACTTTCCCGACACCCCAACGATCCGTCACGCCTGGCTCCCTTGCGCCAGGTTGAGAGCCTCCAGAGCGAGCTTCAGAGACTCTACGAGGAACGCTACCCTGAAATCCTGGCGGGATTGCTGGAGCAGGGAGGAGACCAGGCCGGCGCCAAGATCCTCGAAGCCCGGGAAAAAGTCCTGACCCTCAAGGCCATCAAGGCCGAGCAGGAAAAAGCCCTCAGCGCCATCGAGATCACCAACCGACAGGACGCCAGCGACGCGGTGCGGATCTCCCTGGTCCGCGACGAGTACGACGGGATCCGTCAGCTTGGCGACGCCGTGAACAAGCGACTCGAACAACTCCGATTCGATCGAAAGTCGACCGACCGCGTCAGCAAGATCAGCGACGCCCGCGTTAGCTCGGCCCCGTTCGCCGACAACCGCAAGAAATTCCTGTTGATCACCCCGTTCGCGGTCCTGGCGATCATCCTGGGCATGTTCGTGATGCTCGAATTGAAGATCGGCCGGGTCTCCGACCTGGAAGACCTCGCCCGCCAGAGTCCCGTGGAAGTCTTCGCGCTTCCCCCGTTGCCGGGCCCCAGGCTCGACCCCGGTCAGCGCGGAGCCCGCGAACGAGAGGGGAGGCTCCAGGAGTTCCTCCAAAGCCTCGATCACCTCCGCGTGGCTCTTTGCGAGGAGCCGACCAACAACGGCTCCACGTCCCGCTGCCTGATGATCACCAGCTCGACCGCCTCCGAAGGTAAGACGACCCTCTCGGCGCAACTGGCCGCCTGCTGCGCCAAGGCGGGAATGTCCACCCTTCTGATCGACGGCGACATGCGGCGGGCGACCCTCAGCCGCATGCTCAACGAGGAAAAGACCCCAGGGCTCAGCGACGTCCTTCAAGGCGAGATCATCGCCGACGACGCGGCCGTGCCCATTCCCGACGCGGGCTTCCACCTCCTGCCCGCGGGCACCCCTGGACGAGACCCCTCCTGGCTCCTCAAGGGACAACGGTTCGGCCAGCTCATGAGCCGTTACCGACAGATGTTCGACCTGATCATCATCGACACCCCGCCGATCCTTCCCGTGCCCGACGCGCTGACGATGGGGCGTTGGAGCGACGGGGCGGTTCTCGCCTCCCGGTTCGACGTCAGTCGGCTCCCCCTGGTGGAAAAGGCCAGGCGACGCGTGGCCACGGCGGGAATTCCGCTCTTGAAGACGGTGGTCAATGGCGTCCGGACCTCCAAGTTCTATTATGGGTACGGAGGCTACGGCTACGGATACGGCTACGGGTATGGCTACGGGTACGGTTATGGCTACGGGTACGGGGATCGCGAACGAATCGCCCCGCCCGAGGCGTCCGCCAAATCCTGAACCGACCGCGAACCGAACCGATCGCCGCCCGTTCCCCAGCGCCCGGCCCGCCGTGAACTCGGCGGGCCGCGCCCACTCTGTTCCACGGATCGGCTCGCGCCCGAGCCCGGGCCGTGACGAACCCGGCCCAGGCCACGCCCGACTCGGCGCGGCCCCACCGAACGAGACGAGGCCCTCGACGTGAGCACGACCGACTCTCTCTCGCGACCCGACTCCGCGGTCGACGCGACGGAAGACGCCGCCCGGGTGACGTCGAAGCTCTGGGGCGCGGCCCGGCTCGTCGTCTGCCTGATCGTCGGGGCCGTCGCGCTCTGGGCCTACTTCCCCGAGTTTCAATGGCTCTGGGAAACCTGGACCAGCGACCCGAACTACTCGCACGGATTCCTCGTCATCCCCGTCGCCGCCCTGATCTTCTGGAAACAGAAGGTGGACCCGGTCCGGCGCGACCACCCCTGGCAATGGGGTTGGGTGTTGCTGGGCCTCGTGCTGATCGCCCGAGTCGTGCTCTACGAGCGAGGCAACCGCTGGGCCGGCGCGATGACCTTGCTCGCGGCACTGGCCTGCCTGACCTTGACGCTCGGCGGCTTCCGGCTCCTACGCCGCGCGGCACCGGCCCTGGCCTACCTGATCTTCATGATTCCGCTCCCCTCCTCGATCAACGACGTGGTCTCCCAGCCGTTGCAATCCCTGGCCACCAGCGCCAGCGTGGCGCTCCTGCGACTGACGGGGCTCTGGGTCATCTCCGAGGGGAACGTCATCTATCTGGGCAAGCACCCCCTGGCGGTGGCCGAAGCCTGTAACGGACTCTCGATGATGATGAGCCTGGGGGCGACCGCCGTCGCGGCGGTCTTGCTGGTGCCGATCGCGATCTGGATGCGGGCCGTGGTGCTCATCACGGTCCTCCCCATCGCGTTGCTAAGCAACGTCATACGAATCGTCGCCACAGGCTGGAGCATCCATTTGCTCGGTCCCGAGAAAGGCGGAACGATCGCCCACGACGCCGCGGGCTGGCTGATGATGCCCCTGGCCCTGGCCCTGGTGGCCCTGGAGCTGGCCATCCTGCACTGGCTGTTCGTCGAGGAGGAAACGGCCATGCAGCCCATGCTCCTGGGCAAGCCGATCCTGGGCCGCGCCCGAACCGAGCTGGAGGGCCCAGGCACCCAGGCGGGTCTCCCCTCCAACGGCCCTCAGGGATAATCGCATGGCGATCCGACCCACCGTGTCCGTCTGGGGCGTTCCGTTTTCCCCCATGACACGCGCCGAGGCCGTCTCGGCGGTCGCCGACCTGATCCAAAGCGGTGGCCCCTCGTACTTCATCACGGCGAACACGCACTACGTCATGCTCGCCAACCGAATGCCCGAACTCCAGCCCGTGAGCGACGGAGCGGCGTTCATCCTCGCCGACGGCCAC
>JBFWRA010000906.1:0-3020 GCA_050249155.1 Isosphaeraceae bacterium
GCTTCGACGATTTCTTTCACGAAACACGTCGTGACTTTTCAGATCGCTCGATGACCTGGAGGCGATACCACGACCTCGGTGACGTCGGAACCCACCCCCTGGAACGAACCACCGCCCTCGCTGGCCGAACCGCCGACCCGGGTGCGTTACGTCGTGCTCTCGGCGCTGGCGATGGCCGCGATCCTCGCGTACGTCCTCCGATCGGGCGTGGCGACCGCGAGCACGACCATCCAGCGCGACCTGGAACTTGGCGACGTGTGGATGGGCTACGTCCTGAGCGGGTTCTTCCTCGGCTATTTCTGGTTCCAGATCCCGGCGGGATGGTTGGGAAGCCGGCTCGGGGCGCGCACCTCACTGGTGGCGATGGGTTTGCTCTGGGCGGGCGCGATGGCGATGACCGCGGCCGCGCGGGACGGCGGCGTTCTGATCGCGTCAAGGCTGCTCCAGGGCGCGGCGCAGGCGGGGATGTTCTCGGTCATCATCATGGCGGTGGCCGATTGGTTCCCTCCCTCGCGGCGCGGATTCGCCAGCTCGGTGATCACGGGAAGCATGTCGGTCGGCGCGGTGATCGCCAGCGGGCTGACGGGCCGGTTGCTTGGGCCGCTGGGTTGGCGCGCCACGTTCCTCTGGTACGCCGCGGTGGTGGTCGCCTGGGCCGCCGGGGTCGGCGTTTGGTTCCGAAATCGGCCCGAGGAGCACCCTGGCGTCAACGCCTCGGAAGCCTGGCTGATCCGGCGTGAATTCAAGGACGGGGCGGGGGCGGGCTCGCGCCCGGGCGCGAGCCCGAAACCCCAGGACCGACAGGCGCTCCTCACGGTCCTGAGCCAGATGATCCGATCACCAAGCATGTGGGCGCTGAACGTCCAGGCGTTCTTTCGAGCATTTGGATATGCTTTTTTCATCACATGGTTTCCCACGTACCTGGAGAAGGGCCGGGGCGTAAACGTCTCGGGCGCGGGGGACCTGACGATGATTCCACTGATCGGCGTCGTGCTGGGTAGCTTCGCGGGAGGCGCGATCGTGGACGCTGTGCTCGTCCGCACGGGCAGCCGCAGGCTGAGCCGTTGCGCGGTCTCGGCGGTCTCGCTGGCCCTTTGTGGCGTGGCGACCCTGTCGGCGTCGTGGGCGGACCAACCCTTGGAGGCGGTGCTCATCATCTCCCTGGGCTCGTTCTTCTCGGGATTCTCCGGGCCGACGACCTGGGCCGCGACGATGGACCTCAGCGGCCGAGAGACCGCCGTGGGCTTCGCCGTCATGAACATGGCGGGAAACCTGGGCGCGGTGGTCTGCCCCGTGGTCCTGGGTTACCTGATCCACGGCCTGGTCCAAACGGGCGGCGACTGGAACCTCCTTTTGTACCTCTTCGCGGCGGTTTACTTCGCCGGCGCGTTCGCCTGGCTCTTGCTCGATCCTGAGAAACCAGCGGTCGCCTGAGCCGCTCCACCATCCCCCGAACACGAGGACGTTCGCAGATGAAGATCACCCGAGTTGAAGCCATCCCCGTCCGCGTCCCGCTGAAAAAGGGCATGACGACCAAGACCGCGCACGGCGATCACGTGACGTCGGACTACGTGATCGTCCGGGTCCACACCGACTCCGGCCTGGTCGGTCTGGGAGAGGCGACCGTCGCGGCCCGCTGGAGTGGAGAGACCAGCCACTCCTGCGCCTCGGCGATCGACGACCTGCTCGGACCCGCGCTGATCGGCCGAGACCCGACCCAGGTCAACGCGGCGCGGCTGGTGATGGATCGCGAATTGAAGCTCAACCCGTTCACTAAGTCGGGCATCGAGATGGCCCTTTGGGACCTCTCGGGCAAGGCGGCGGGCGTCCCGGTGTACCAATTGCTGGGCGGCAAGGTGCGGGACGTGATCCCGACGAAAATGATGATCGGCGCGTTCGACGTGGATCGCGTGAAGTCGCTGGCCAAGGAGTTTCTGGGCTGGGGTGTGCGTTGTCTGAAGGTCAAGGTGGGGCTGGACCTCGCGGGCGACGTCGCCCGGGTGGCCGCGGTCCGCGAGGTCGCCGGTCCCGAGATTCCCATCACCGTCGATTCGAACTGCGGCTGGAACGTGACGACCGCGCGCCGGGCGCTGGAGGTCTTCCGAAAGTTCGACCTGCTGGTCGCCGAGCAGCCGATCGCGCCGGGGAACCTCGCCGCGATGGCCTACCTGCGGCAAACCGGTGGCATTCCGATCATGGCCGACGAGAGCGTGTTCACACTGTCCGACGCCTGGAACGTCGCGGCGAGTGGAGCGGCCGACGTGATCAGCCTTTACCCTGGCAAGAACGGCGGGATCGCCGCCTCGATCGAGATCGCGCACGCCTCGAAGGCGGCGGGGCTGGTCTGTCACGTCGGCAGCAACCTCGAACTCGGGATCGGCAGCGCGGCGATGCTCCACCTGGCCTGCGCCGTCGCGGAGATCGATAGCGAAACGTACCCGGCGGATATTCTCGGCCCGCATTATCATGTGTCGGATCTTCTGGTCAGGCCACTGGACCTCGCGCCCAGCGGAGCGAGGGTGCCGGAAGGGCCCGGCCTGGGAGTCGAGCTCGACGAGTCGGCCCTGGAACAGTATCGGGCCAGGTGAGTGGGAATTCCTCAAGTTTCGCGAGGTCCGGTCCGACGACCCGCGTTGACGGATTTCGGGGAGGCGCGTAAGATCGCCCGGCCTGACGGCGCGGAGCGCCGTCGCGTTCGCCTGATCCTGTGACGGAACGGAGGTCGTCCATGCGAATCTCGGTCGCACTGCTCGCGTTGATCCTTGCCGGCGCGGGGGGCCCCGTCGCCTCACCCCCCAGCCAGATTTCCTATCAATTCCAACTGATCGACACGGACGGACTGGACTGGCGATCAGAGTTGCACCCCCGTCTCACCACCGTGAAGCGGGAGGGCGCGTTCACCGTCTGGACTTCCACCCAGGCGGTCTCATCGTCGTTTCAGACCGCCGCCCATCGTTCGATCATGGCGCCGAAGGTGACGGCCTTCGAGAACGTCCCGGCCCACGTTTCCACCAAGAAGC
>JBFWRA010000907.1:0-3018 GCA_050249155.1 Isosphaeraceae bacterium
GTCCGGGAGAACACCGAGAGCCTTTATTTTGGATGCGAGTTCGAGCGGGGCAAACCCGAGACCGCCGAATTGATCGAGCACGTCAAGCGGCTCAACGGAAAGACGATCCGTCCCGATTCCGGGATCACCATCAAGGCGATCTCGGTGACCGGGACGAAGCGGATCGCCAGGGCCGCGTTCGAATACGCCAGGGCGCACGGCCGCAAGAAGGTGACCGCGGTGCACAAGGCGAACATTCTCAAGTTCTCCGACGGCCTGTTCTTGGAAGTCTGTCGGGAAGTCGCCAAGGAATATCGCGACATTGAATTCGAGGATCGGATCGTCGACAACATGTGCATGCAGCTCGTCCAGAAGCCCGAGCTTTACGACGTGCTGGTGCTGCCGAATCTGTACGGAGACATCCTCTCTGATTTGGCCGCGGGGCTGGTCGGAGGGCTCGGAGTGGCTCCAGGCGCGAATATCGGGGAGTCGGGCGCGGTCTTCGAAGCGACGCATGGTTCCGCTCCGAAGTACAAGGGCCAGAACAAGATGAACCCAACGGCCCTGATCCTCTCCGCGGCGCTGATGCTCGATCATATCGGTGAGGTGGAGGCGGCCAAGCGGCTGGAAGCGGCCGTCGCCAAGGTGATCGCCGAGGGCAAGGACGTGACCTACGACATGAAGCCGTCGCGAGTCGATCCCTCCGCCGTGGGCACCCAGGAAATGGCCAAGGCCATCGTCAAGGCGATGGGCGCCTGACCCGGTCACCGAAGGGGGTCGGGCTTGTCGGCGAATCGTGAGGATTCCTTCCTCCGCGTGGTCCGTGGTGAAACCCGGGGGCTAGCCGCCTCGGCGGCGAGGCGGGGACTCTCCGTCGCCTCGGCCGTTTATGGTGTGGCGGTCTCGGCCCGGAACATGTCCTTCGATCGGGGTTTGCGCCCGATCCATCGGGTCGGCGCCCCCGTGGTTTCGGTCGGAAACCTCACCCTGGGAGGCACCGGCAAAACCCCCATGGTGGAATGGGTCGCCCGATGGTACCGCCACCAGGGCGTCCGCGTCGCGATCCTGAGCCGGGGTTATCAGCGCCAGTCCGCGGTCAACGACGAGGCCCTGGTCCTGGAGGAGAACCTCCCGGACGTTCCCCATCTCCAGGATCCGGACCGAGTCAAGATCGCCCGGATCGCCATCGAGGAACTAGAGTCGGAACTCCTGATTCTCGACGACGGCTTTCAGCATCGTCGGCTGGCCAGGGACCTCGACCTGGTACTGCTCGATGCGCTCGACCCGTTCGGGCTTGGCCGCGTCTTTCCTCGGGGACTGCTGCGGGAACCCCTCGGAGGACTTCGACGGGCGAGCCTGGTGATCGTGACTCGGGCCGATCTCGTCGCGCCCGCCGCCCTGGCGGAGATCCGCTCGACCGCCGAACGCGCCGTGAAACGCCCACTGGCCTGGGCCACCTCGCGGCACGCCCCGATCGAACTGGTTGGGGGATCGGCTGGTCCCGAGGCACTGGACGCGTTGAAAGGACGGAACGTCGCGGCGTTTTGCGGCATCGGCAATCCGGAGGGTTTCCGGAGGACGATCGAGCCCCTGGTCGGTCGGCTCGCCGGGATTCGGACCTTCCCCGACCACCATCATTACCAGGCCGACGACGTGGCCGAGTTGATCCGCTGGGCGCGCGATCTTGGCGCGGAACTGGTCTTGACCACACAGAAGGATTTGGTGAAGTTGCGCGTCGAGGCCCTGGGGGCCGTCCCCTTGCGCGCGCTGAGGATCGGCCTGGAGATCCTCTCAGGTGAGGTCGATCTCGTCGAGGCGCTGACCTCGGCCACGCGAGCACCGGGACGCCCGCTCTGAATCGAGCCAAGGACAGGCCGGGCGGCGATGGATCGCGGCTCGCCTACAAGGCGCAGGGAAAGGAATCCCATGAACCCCCAAGACCGACAGTCCGCCGACGGGTCACTCACGCCTCTGGACCTGACCGCGCTGCGGTTCCGTCCGCTCGCGGAACGGCCCAGCAAGGTCCACAGGGCCGACCTGGGTTGCCCCACCGGCCCGAATCCGACGCTCTCGGACTGGCTGGACGGTTTGCCCGACTTGCTGGCGGTTCGTGGCCTCAAGCAACTCCGCGACGCGGTGGTCGACGCTCACGAGGACGGTCGGCCGATCGTCGCCGCGCTGGGAGGACACGTCGTCAAGACCGGGTGCGCGCCCTATCTCATCGATTGGATCGATCGGGGGCTGCTTTCGGCCCTGGCGCTCACCGGCTCGGCGGCCATCCATGACCTGGAGCTGGCCATCGCGGGAAAAACCAGCGAGGAAGTCGGCCCCGGTCTGATCGACGGCTCGTTCGGGTTCGCCCAGGAGACCTCGGCGCTGTTCGTCGAGGCCTGCGCGTCGTCGGCGACCCGGAACGTCGGCCTGGGTGAGGCGCTCGGCGAGACGATTTCCAGGACCGGGGGCCCGGGACTGGATGACAGCCTGATCATCGCCGCGCGCCGCGCGGGCATTCCCGTCACGGTTCACGTCGCGATCGGCACGGACGTGGTCCACATGACCCCCGACCTGGACGGGGCCTCGCTGGGCGCGGCGACGCTCGCCGACTTCCGGACGATCTGCCAGGTCGTCGCCGGGATGTCCGGAGGGGTCTGGATGAACCTCGGAAGCGCCGTGGTCTTGCCCGAGGTCTTCCTCAAGGCCCTTTCGATCGCCCGAAACCTGGGCCAGCCGCTGGACGGACTCACCACGGCGAACCTTGATTTCGAACAAAAGTACCGAGGCACGCTCAACGTCCTTCAGCGCCCCGGCGCCAGGGCCGTCGCGTTGACAGGTCATCACGAGTTGATGATCCCCCTGCTGCACGCCGCGGTGGTCACGAGAATCGCGGCCGTCGGCGAATTGCCAGAGCCCATCGCCTCGCTCCGCAACCTTCGACTGGACCAGGGCACCGTCGCGCCGGGGCCACACTCCCCCGCGGCCGTCGCCCCGTCTCGCGCCGAGCCCCTGGGATGAAGATCGCCGTTTTCTGCCCGAACTTGA
>JBFWRA010000908.1:0-3015 GCA_050249155.1 Isosphaeraceae bacterium
ACGTTCGCGACGTCGAAGAATCCCTCGTGGCGACGGTTTCGCGACGATCTCAAAAAAGCGAACGCGACGTTCGCCCCGATCGCGCGCGGACCACTCGACGTGGGCGTCTCAAGAGACGTGCATCCTTGGGTCTCCAACGATCTCGGCGGCCTTCACCAGTTTAACGTCAGCGGATCGCGATCGGCCACAAGAATCCTTTAATAGTTCGACTTGCGTCGTTCCGCGCGTCCTCCAGGCCGCGCTCGCGGGAGCATCGCCTCGGGTCACGAGCGGATCTGGGAGCCGACCACTCCTGGAATCCAGACGGGGCGCGGCGACGGCCGGTTCGCGTGATCCTGAAATCGCCGACTTTCTCGCTGTAACGCCATTTCGTTCCTTTTGGTGACCGGCGGTTCCGCGCGACTGGTGGACGTCGGGGCTCGCCATTGAGGAAAGGGGACTGGCTCACCGCCGATTCCTGGAGGAGAATCCCAAGGAAGCGCGTCGTGGCCTGGAGCGTCCCCCGACTTCCCTGGATCTCGCGCCCCGCGACGCGATTCCGCTCCAACCTCGCCGGAGAGCGTGACGTGCGGGACGACCTCGACGATTTGGCGACCCGGATGAAGGCGGGAGAGGAGCGAGCGTTCGTCGAATTCGCCGACGAGGTGGGCCCCTGGTTGCGTCGCAGGTTCCTGGCGAGGGGCCTGTCGTCGGCCGACGCCGAGGCCATGGCCGTCTCGGCCGTCTCCGACGTGGTGATGCGGCTTGGAAAGTTCGCGACGAGGGAAGGGGGTGGCTTTCGGACGTGGGTCTGGACGGTCGCGCTGAACACGTATCGCGACCAGGCCAGGAAACGTGGGCCGGGCTTGCTGGAGGACGCCGAGGCCCTGGCCGACCCGGGCCGGTTCGATCCGTTCCCCGAGGAGGAGGACGGAGTCGCTCTCGCCCTGGTCGCCGCCGTGCGCGAGGGGATCGAGGGTCTGGGCGAGCCTGACCGAATCATCGTCCGTTGCAAGCTCGACGATCCCGATCGGACTTACGGAGACATTGGAGAATCGATGGGAATGAAACCGGGAACGGTGCGGGTCCGCCATCATCGCGCCCTTTTAAAGTTGGCGAACGTCTTGAAAGACCAGGTCGCCGTCCGAAAATGGCGAGGACGGGAGGACGTTCTCGGGTCGGAAGAGGACGAGAGGGAGGCCGACTGATGAGAGAATCGTCGAACACCCCAGGTTGGCTGGCACCCGTCCTGACCGTGGCGCACGCCCCGTCGCGGTTTCGCGACGCCTGCCAGCGGGCGGTCGAAGGGGGAGCCGTCCTGGCCAGGATGCGGTTGATGCGAGAGACGTCCGGGCCACGGCCCGTCCCCTGGGAACGTCTCGTGCGCGACCTGGCGGAGGCCGCCGGCGGCTCGCCTGAGGTGGTCGCCGAGCGCGCCGGATTACGGCTCGATCAGGAGCCAGGTCCCGACACGTCGCGCGCCTGGGGACGGTTCGCCTCGGGACTCGGACTGACCTGGCGTGAGGCCCGGTTGCATCTTCGGCTGAGCGTTCTGGAGCACTGTGGCTCCGAACCGTTTCTCGCCGTCGCCGCCCGGTCGTCCGACCCCACCGATCCGTTGATCGTCGCCGAGAAGGAGGCCGACGCCCAGGCCGAGGGGCTGGAGGACTCGGCCGTCGCCTTGCTTCACGACTGCGAAGCCGCCGCGCTGGACGCCTACGACGCCGACCGGACCTGAGCCCCTCCGCCCCGCCGCCTTGCCGCTCCCGCCTTCCCTCCGAGGCCCCGAGCCATGAACCGCTTCGAATACCCGAAGATCGGCCGAAACCTGGTCGAGTCCCTCGCCGGGACCTTGACCTCGGGGGGGACCGCGGCCGTGCTGGGCGGGAGGAACGTCGGCAAACGTTACCTGATTCGGCAACTCCACGCGAAACTTGTCCAGGAGGGTTGCCAGGTCGGAGTCGCGGCCTTCCTCGACGAGGCCGAGGAGAACGAACCGCACGGCACCGTGACGGACCGGATCCTCAGGGGGGTGGACTGCCTGTCCCCCAGGCCGGACGCGGTCCTGGATTGGTGGCGGAAGCGTCACGCCCCCGAATCCCAGGGCCAGTCGGTCCTGCTGCTGGCCAACCTCGATAGCCTTCCCGACCATGAGCTGCGAGGACTCGTCGACGGCCTTCGCGAAGTGGGCCGTGGCGGGATTCTCGCCACCGGCGAAGCCAGAGGGGCGGAGCTGTTCCACGGCCCGAGGGCGGTCTGGGAGGCGGACCGCAAACTCCTGGTGACCCGGATCGAGCTCGAGGAGTTCGGTGAGTTCGCCAGGAAGTATCTGGAGTCGTTGAAGCTTCCGACCCACGATCCCGACTCGGTCGTCGAGACCCTGTACGAACGGACGGGGGGAAACATCTACTTCCTCCGGGTCTTGCTCTGGGTCGCCTTCGACCGCTGGTCCTCCACGGAAGGGGCCGAGGACGAGTTCATCGATCCGGCCGCCCTGCCCGACCGGGCGGTGGCCTCCCAGATCCCCTGGAACCACTACCTGCGCTACGTCACTCGGTTGATCGGTCACCGCCCGGAGCTCTGGGACCGGCTCGAGCGACTCCTGAGACTCGGGCACGTCGCCGCCGACTCGTCCGGGCCGGACCTCCTGGAATTGACTGGCATTCCCTTCCGCGAGGGGGAGAATCTGATCCTGCCAGGCGGGGTGCTCTCGCGATTCCTCACCCATCACTACGACGCGCAGAAATTCGCCGATCTCTACGCCGGCCAGGGAGATTGGGACCGGGCGTTCGATTTGCTGGAGGATCTCGGAGACGCCCGCCGACCCCGTCCCTCGCGCCTCGACGACGTCGCCGACACCGGTTACATGGTCAAGCGGCTCGTCTCGTCGCTCCACGAGGAGGTGGTGAGGGGACCCGCGCAGCTTCGGAACCGATTTCGGGACGGCTGCCGGCTCTTGCTGGGATTTCCCGAGGTGGACTTCTGGACTCGGGGACCGGCCCCCGACTCGGGCTGGCACCACCTCGACACCGAGGA
>JBFWRA010000909.1:0-3013 GCA_050249155.1 Isosphaeraceae bacterium
CTACTGCGGCGGAGGCGTGATCGCCTCCGGGGCGTCGGAGGCGCTCCGTGAGTTCGCCACGAAGACCGGCATCCCCGTCGCGATGACCCTTCAAGGGCTCGGCTCGTTCCCCAGCGACCATTACCTGTCGCTGGGAATGCTCGGGATGCATGGCACGGTCTACTCGAACTACGCGATCAACGATGCCGACCTCCTGCTGGCGCTGGGGGTCCGATTCGACGACCGGGTGACCGGCAAGCTCAGCGAATTCGCCAAGCACGGCAGGATCGTCCACGTCGACGTCGACGCGTCCGAGATCAACAAGAACAAGACCGCCCACATCCCCGTCCACACCGACGTGAAGAGCTTCCTCGACGCGCTGAACCCGCTGGCCGAACAGGGGGACTGGCGCGACTGGCACGGTCAGCTCGACGCCTGGCGGGCCAGCGATCCGATGGGTTACGACCCTCGCGAGGACGTGATCCTGCCCCAGTACGTCATCGACCAGTTCTCACGACTGACCCGGGGCGACTTCCTGATGACCACCGGGGTCGGTCAACACCAGATGTGGGCGGCGCAGTGGACGAAGTTTGACAAGCCGCGGTCGTGGGTCACCTCCGGCGGTCTCGGTTCGATGGGTTTCGGCCTTCCCGCGGCGATGGGAGCCCAGGCGGCGTTCCCCGACGCCCTGGTGGTGGACGTGGACGGGGACGGCAGCTTCGTGATGAACATCCAGGAACTCGCCACCTGCCATTGCGAGAACCTGCCGGTGAAGGTCATCTTGCTGAACAACATGCACCTGGGCATGGTCGTGCAGTGGGAAGATCGGTTCCACGCCGGCAACCGCGCCCACACCTACCTCGGCCCGATCGACCACCCCGAGGCGACCGGCCAGGGGGGCGGGGACATGCCCGACCTGATCTATCCCGACTTCGTGACCATCTCCAAGGGGTTCGGCGTGGCCGCCCGGCAGATCCGCCAGAAGTCCGAGGTGATCGACGCCCTGAAAGAAATGATCGCCCACCCCGGCCCGTACGTCCTGGAAGTCCTGGTGCCGTACGTCGAACACGTCCTGCCGATGATCCCGGCGGGAGGGACGTTCCGGGATATCATCAAGAGCTAAACAAGTGATCAGAGGAACTTGATTCGCGCCGCCCCTCGGCCGTCGACAGAGGGGCGGCGAAGCGAACCCGGGTCAGACCCGGATTCGCCGCGTGCGAGAAGCGACCAGGCCGCTGACCAGGCCGATCCCCAACAGGAGCAGACCCGACGGCTCGGGAACGATGGCGGTCAGAGGTTCGGCGTAAAGGAAATCGTCCATCGCCACGAAGTCGTCATTCGCGTTGCCCAGCACGCCGTTGGAGACGAGCGTATTGACGCCGGAAGTGATTCTCACTCTTCCGATGCGCTCCCCGGCGTTGGCCACCGCGCCGGTGAACGACAAGCCCTGATTGCCGGCGACCAGGGCGGCGCGGCTGAAAATCAGGTTGTCGGTCTCGTCGAAGAACTCGATCCTCGTGGTGTTCGCCACCTCGACGTCGACGAAGATGACGCCGAAGGAGGTCGTACTGCCGATCACCGACGTTCCCGGCACGAAGAAGCGGACGTCCGTGATATTGCTGTTGATCGCCGTGAATAGACGCTGGGGGCTGAAGACCTGAAGGTCATTGGGAAACCCGAAAAGGATTGGACTGGACGTACCAGCGTTGGAACTGACCAGAAAGCCCGTGCCTGGAGTACTAAAGACGGCGCCCCGGGGCGAATTCACGTTGAAGAAGTTTCCCGGAAGCAAGTTGGGGTCGGAGAATCCGTCGGGGACGCCGTCCCAGTTGATCTCTCGGCGCAGGCCCCCGAACGACCCGTTGGCTCCGGCGACCGTGCCGCCGCCCACCGCGGTGCGGAAGGCGTCTCGCGTCGGAGTGATCGAAGCCGGTGTGAGACCCGCCGCTTCGAAGATGGTGAATCCGGCTCTGGCCTGAGTCGCCGAGGTCACCAAGGTCGTCATGACACACGCCAGGATCCGTACCCATCGAGACCCGATTCCGCCGGAAATCGGCATCCAAGACATGAAAGCCCTCCCTCGTGATCTGGTCCAATTCGTGAGGAGGTCGACTCGAATTTGAGATCGCCTCGGGGACGAGGTTCGATCGTGCAGCACTCTATTGACGGAAAAGAGTCCAGGTCAATTAAAAAATTCATGGAACAAGCGGGATCGGAGATTTTCGATCGGTGTGTTGCGAGATGAGGACGCCGTGGTTCGCGAGTTTCGGGGTCGAGAGTCGCGATTTCGGCCGAATCTCGCGAAGAACTCGTGACTCGCGGTCTGGATCGGCGCGACGTCACCCGGGCGAGCCCCGGGGACGAATCGAACTCGGATATGATGGATTGGCTGGAGGGACCAGCTGCGGCGAGACGTCTCGACCTCGGGTCACCTCGTCAACGACCGAGGCCCGCCTGGACGTTTTCACGTCCGGGCGGGCTACTTCCGTTCACGAGTGGCGAGGAGTCGAATCAATTGACCCAGATCGGCTCATCCACCAGAAGTCCGTACTTCTTCATTTTCTTGTAGAGGGTCGTTCGGTTGATGTCGAGGACCCTCGCGGTTTCCTGCCGATTCCAGTTCAGGGCCTGCAGGGCCTGAATGATGATCCGCTTCTCGGGTTCCTCAAGGGCTTCCTTCAGGGGGCGGATGTTGGTGGGGGTGTGCGAGCGGGGCGTCATCCCGCCGCCGGACCGCGACGCCCGAGGGTGGCAGAGGCTTGGCGCGAGGTGTCCGGAGGTGATCCGGGTTCCCTGGCAAAGCGCCACGCCGCGCTGAATCACCCCTTCGAGCTCTCGGATGTTGCCTGGCCAGTCGTGCTTGTTCAGGATCTCCAGGGCGTCCCTGGTGAAGCCGACCACGTTCTTGCCGAACTCCAGCGAGTACCGGGCTCGGAAGAACTCCGCGAGCATCTCGACGTCGGTCCCGCGAGTCCGCAGCGGGGGGAGCTTGAGGCAGACGACGCTCGCGCGGTGATAAAGGTCCTGGCGGAAC
>JBFWRA010000910.1:0-3011 GCA_050249155.1 Isosphaeraceae bacterium
GAGGACACCGAATCGCTCGCCCCTCGCCAACCTCGACATCGCCGATCCTCCCTCGAAGCCCGCCCTCTCGGCCATGCGGACGTGCACGACCTCACCGTCACTTGACCGCGGAGAACCCCAGGTTACCGCCAACAGCTCGCGATGGCGAACGGGAAGAGGAAGACCGACTCCGCGGGGGTTTCCTTGACGATCATGGAGCGTTTGCCCAGAACTTCAGCGTGCTGGTCTGTTTTTTGACCAGGCCCAGGTGACGACGATCGGAAAAAACCTTCGGGTCGGGCGTTTTTCCCGATGGGGATTCCTCAACGGAAACGAAGACCCTGGAGAAGGTTTGGCGACGAGGATGGGCGCGTAATCAGGGAAAAACAAGCGCGCCTCTGAAATGTCCGAACAGATGGTGAAGGATTTGCGTCCTATAATGAGTGTCGTCCCTGCCGGCCACTCCCCTGAGCGGTTCAGAGGAGGATGACCTGACCCCGCCCCGAGATGAACCATCCGATTTCAAGCCCTCGATCCAGCTCCTCCCTCGCGGACGACCGCCACGGTCACGGATATTCCCATGACGGTTCTCGACTCGAAATCCCTTCGAATCCAAACCCTCCAGGGCCTCATCGACCGACTCAGCTCTCCCGACCTCACCGCCTCGGAGGCGAACGAACTCCGTCCCAGGCTGTTCCGACTGCTGTCGACCTTTGACGGCCCAGCTTTCCCTGGCTTCGCCGATCCCGTGGATTATCCGGAAACCCGTCGCTCGATCGCGCGTTGACCTTTCGTCACCACACTCCGCGTCATCGCAGGACCGGGTTCGTCTCCACGATCGTGGCATTCGCGGAGGGCGTGACCGAACTCGACCCCTGGCGCGACTGGGAAAGGTGGGGATTTCAAAATGGCGATGGTCACTGGGGCCGAACCCACACCATTTCGTTGCATGGAGATCCGGGGAGGGAGTCGCTCCGTCGACGAGTGGCTGCGTACCCCTGGCCTCGACGTATGGATTCACTGCCGGCCGTTTGAGGGAGACGACACGGGTGGCGACGTGCATTACGTCAGTCGTTGTGGCGGGGGAGTCATCACCAGGCTGATCGTGGCGGACGTCGACGGGCACGGTGCGAGGGTCGCCGCGTTCTCGGAGTCCCTCCGCGCGTTGTTGCGAAAGAATATCAACACCAAGAGCCAGACTCGACTCGTCGAGTCGCTCAATCGGCAGTTTGGCGAGGCCACGGATTCGCTCAGGTTCGCGACGGCGGTGGTGGCGACCTACCTCGCGAACCGTCGGACTCTCACCGTTTGTAACGCGGGACACCCCAGGCCATTGTGGTATCGGGCCGTCGAAAAGCGCTGGGAACCACTCGTCGACTCGACCGAGCGTCCGGGTAACTTCCCGCTGGGCCTGGTGGAACAATCCCCCTATGGGCAGTTCACCGTGACACTGGGGAAGGGGGACGTGGTCGCGTTTTATACCGACGCGTTGATCGAAGCCCGCGACCGGGAGGGTCGCCTCCTCATGGAGGAGGGGCTGCTGAACCTCGCCCGACAGATCGACATGACCGACCCGTCGCGCGTCGGCCCTTCATTGCTCTCGGCGGTCGATCGCCATCGCGACGGTCGGCCCGCCGACGACGACGTGACGCTCGTGACGCTCTTCCACGACGCCGGCGGTCCCCGAAGGCCGTCATTGAGGGAAGCGATCGGCGTCTACGCCAAACTGCTGAGGCTCCGGCCCGTTTGACCGCGCCTGGGCCAGGGACCTCGGTCGGGGCGTGTGACCCTTGGGTCGCACCTCGCTCGTCCGCGGGATACAATGGGACCGATGGGTTTTGTCGCCGCCAGGTTCCCTGGGGAAAACGACCGTGAAGTTCGACCATGTGGCCTTGAACGTCGCCGAGATCGCCCGTTCCGTGGACTGGTATCGTGAGACCGTCCAGGCCGAGGTTCTTTATCAGGACGCGACCTGGGCGTTCCTGAAGGTCGGCGGGACGAAGCTCGCCCTGACGCTTCGGGACCAGCACCCCGCGCACATCGCGTTCGACGTCGGGTCGGCTCCTCCCGAATCGTTCTTCAAGGGGGCCAAGACGCACCGCGACGGCAGCGTCTCGCGGTACGTCAACGACCCCGACGGCAACGCGATCGAGTGGATTCACTATCCCGAGGGAACCCAGTTGGGTTGAGCGCGCGGGCGATCGTCTCAGGCTTCGGGGGTGAACCCGAGGATGACGTCGAAGCGCGCCGCCAGTTCGCCGATCTTGGAGTCTTTCAAGGGGGCGAAATCGATGGTGATCGCCTCGCGGGCTTTCGGGTCGTTGACGCCCCGATACACCATGTCGCGCGCGTTGCGTTCGGCCTCGCTCTTGACGTAGCACTGGGTCGTCAGAAGCTCCTTCTCCCCTCGCTTCACCTTGACGTGGATGTGGGGAGTCCGGCCCGGATAGGGTACCGGCTTGATCGTCCGGAAGTAATACTCCCCGGTGGAACCGGTCAGGAACCGTCCGAACCCCTGGAAGTTGACCTCGTGCTTGGCTCTGGCTTGATCGCGTGAGTGGATGTACACGCCGCTGTGATCGACTTGCCAGATCTCGACGAGGGCGTTGCGGACCGGGTTGCCCTTGGCGTCGAGGATCTTGCCGGTGAGGTGGGTGATTTCTCCCACGGCCGGGGTGATCGAGTCGTTGATGATGATCAGGTCGTTGTCGGTGTCGAGCGGAAGCTTGTCGGGATAGAACGGCCCCTCGGTCTGCGCGGGGGTGCGGACCAGCTCGTCGGCGAAGAGTCCCCTGGTCGTGAAGAACGCCGCGCTGAAGGCGGCGGAGCCCAGGAAGTGGCGGCGGCTCGGTCGTGACGTGACGTCCATCGAGAGAGATCCTTCGGGGAAGCGGGACGAGAATGTGATCCGGGGCCGTCCAGCATCGCATCTGGCTGGTCCCCGGAGAAGAGGAGCGTCAAATCCTCGCCGTTTGGCAAGTTATCGCGAGGGAGGCGGGACTTCTCCGAACCGGATCGCGGGGAGCTCCTGA
>JBFWRA010000911.1:0-3005 GCA_050249155.1 Isosphaeraceae bacterium
GATCCAGGTGGGTTTGGTTCCGACCCCGGCACCGGAGCGTGGGACCGATTATGACCGGCCCCCGGTGGGATTCCTAGAAAGAAACCTGACGAGTTGGACGTCGGTGGATCTCGAGCGCGCCCTCGGCTCGCGTTGACCACTTCTCGCGCGGCTGTTACAACCCCCCCGCCAGACTCATTCGAGCGGAGGCGAGCTTCCCATGACCCAGCCCGACCGACTCGTGAACCGCCGTTGGCCCGGGGGACTGCTCGGGGCGCTGGCGCTGTGCCTGGTCGTCGAGATCGGCGTCGGCCGGCTCGCGGACGATCGCTTCACCACCGTCGGAGCGGCGGCGTGGAGCCACGCCTCGACCTCGGCCCGGCGCGCCACGTCTCGGGGAAACCTGGGGATCGTCGGGTTCGGTGACAGCCTGGTCAAGCATGGGGTCTTGCCCGCGGTGCTGGAGCGTCGCCTGGGACGGCCTTCGATCAACCTCGCCATGCCATGGGGCCAGGCCCCCGCGCACGACGTTCTCCTTCGTCGGATCCTCCGAGACGGCGGCAGGCCCGACGCCCTGCTCGTCGACGGCGAGATGCTGGGCGACGATCCCGCCGAACGGATCAGGGTCTGGCCCGAGCTGTTGAACGTCTTCGAATGCGCCGAGCTCGCCCTGACGGCCGGCGACTCCAGGCTCCTGGGCATGCTGACTCTCGGCGGGCTCTCGCCGAGCTTCCGGGTCCGCGCCGATCTTCGCGCGGGTGCCCTGGCCTTTCTCACCGGGAGGACGCTCCCGGACGCTCAAGAGGTCCTGGTCCACCGGCGCAACTGGAGAAGGAACCTGGGGGCCGAACCCCTGCCGATGGTCCACTCCTCGATCGGTCCCGATCCTCGCGGGGCCGTCTCGTCGGAGCGTTGGTCGTGCCACCCCGTCAACGCGGTCTACGTCGAGCGGTTCCTCGAACGCTCGAAGGCGCGGGCGATCCCGGTCTTCTGGCTGTTGCCACCGTATCATCCTGGCGTGCAACGGCTCCGAGAGCGAAACGGCCGGGACGCCGCTTATGAAGCCTTCGTGCGCGCGCTGGCCGCGCGACACCCGCACGTCGTCGTGGTCGACGCGAGGCGAGCGGGCTATCCCGCCCGCGCGATGGCCGACCTGACCCATCTGAACCGCGAGGGGGCGTTGGTCTTCAGCGCCGCTCTCGCGGACGTGATCGCCGCGCGACTCGCCGAGACCGGTCCGGGCGCGTCCCCCCGATGGGTCGACTTGCCTTCCTGGGGCGAACACGTCCCCACCGAGGTGGGTGACGCGGTGGCGGTCGAGGACCTGAGAGAGTCGGCCAGGGCGTTCGCCAGGCGTTAGGAAGGCAGTTGGGCCAGCGCGTCTCGGAGGGCCTGGGCGGCGGCGGGACGACTGGCGAGTTCGGCCAGGCGGCTCCTTGCGGCGGAGGCCATCGCGTCATAACGCGGCCGATCGTGGTCGGCCACCGCCGCGCTGTCGAGAAAGGCGGCGTGAAGGTCCGACCAGACGATTCGCTCGCGAAACGTCTCCAGCCGCCGTTCCGGGTCGTGGGGCCAGAAGGCCGGCTCGGGAGACGACCGGAGGACGAACCCCAGTTCCGCGCTCATATAATCGGCCATCGCGGTGTGAACCGGGGCGATCGCGGGTCGGCCGCCGGCCAGCGCCCGCATCAACGGCAGGCAGGCCCCCTCGGCGTGGCTCGCGTTCACATAATAGGTCGTCACGCGAAACAGTTCGGTCATCTGGGCTTCGGAGAGGAACTCCGTGATCACGACGATCCGGCAAGCGTGGTCGATCCCCAGCTCTCGGTACGCCGCTCGCAAGACGCCGACCTCGTGGTGTTCTCGAAGCGGGTTGGTGACCAGCTTGACGACCAGCGTGGCGTCGGGCCGGTCGGCGAAGGCGAGGAGAAACGCGGTGAGGACGTCCCGGTAGTTCTTGCGGAGGTCGCCGAGGTTGAAGACCGTCAGATAGACCGGCCCGTCGCCTCCGAGGGTCAGGTCGGCCGAGGGCAAGGGGGGGTCGGGCACGACCACCGGCTCCCTGCCGACCAGCGCCAGGGCCTTGCGCTTGGCCGCGGAGATCCGATCCAGAGCCTCGGGGTTGAGCCAACGGCGAACGTGGTTCCGGTAGCCGTCGCGCAACGCGACGTAAACCAACTCGTCGGGCCTGTGCCGGACGGCCTTCGCCACCCCCCGTTTCAGCCGGGTCAGGTGAGCGACCAGGTGCGGGTTGAGCCGGGGCGCGACCCGACGAAATCCAGCGCGCGCCGCGCTCCAGGCTCGCCCGCCGAGATCCGTTGGGTTCGTTTCGTCAACGGCCCTGGGAACCTCCGGGCCTGGCCCGGCGTCGGACCCGCGCTCCGGGCCGAGCACCTCATGTCGGCAAGCGAGGGTCCACGAGTGCGAGGAAGACCAGGGGGGCAGCGCGAACGCCTCGGGGTCCAGAGGGACCGGCACCACGGCGACCGGCGTCTCGATCCCCGACCGCCGAAACGTCCGAGCGGTGAACTGACAGGCCGTGAGGATCAGGTCGGCCGACCGTCCGACCCGCCTCCAGTTCTGCCGGGTGTCGAAGCCGAAGTCGCGTTCCGGGACGTCGGGGAACTCCCAGAACGGGAACAGGACGTTCGGCAACGCGGGACTGAGGTAGGCGTCCTGGAGCGGGTTGACCGACAGATGGACGGGACGGAAGCCCTCGGCCTCGGCCCTGGCCGCGGCGAACGCCAGCCGGCTCTCGGGGTGCTCGACCAGTCGCCAGGTGCCGAACGCCTCCAGCACCGGGGCGAGGGCCTCGACGGCGAAGTAATACGAGTAAGCCGCCAGGCCCAGCTTCTGGGCGATGCCCGATGCGCTGGTGGTCGTGCTGACGAGAAACGCGATCGGCCGACCGTCGGCCGGCTCGGTTCCCGCATCCACCCGCGTGAGTGTCCTGGCCATTCCTTCGGCCCATCCCGCCATGAGACTGGAAAAGGCCGGGGCGCGTCGTCCCCCGGCCGAGCGGCGGG
>JBFWRA010000912.1:0-3001 GCA_050249155.1 Isosphaeraceae bacterium
GTCGACGGAGCGGGGACGGTCACGCCGCCACCGGTGCGACTGCCGCGCGACCGCGACGGTTTCGACGCGGTGGTCGTCGCGCTGAGGAGCACCGGGGTCTTCGCCGAGGTCTTTTTCGGAACCGACGCGGAGCGGCGGGCTGGTGGCGTCGACCGCACCCCGGCGGCGGTCGTCACCCCGGAGTCCTGGGTCGAAGATGACGGCGTCGACCCGATCGATCTGGTCAGGACGGTCACCTTCACGGTCACGCTCGTGGCGCGGGGCAACGACCCGAGCGAGCGATTCGATCTCCTGGACCGGCTCGGAAGCGTCGCGCAGAACGCGATCGACGGCGAGCCCCTTGGGGGGGTCTGCGTTCCGGCGCTGACCAAGCTTCGCCGAGGGGTCTTCGACCAGGATTCCGTCCACCCCGAGCAGCGCGTTTCGCTTCAAGGAGAGTTTTCTTATCTCGTCCCGTCGCTGGACGGTCACCGACTCAACTGAACGATTGGAGAGGTCACGACGCATGCCAGCCTCGAAACGTTACATGAACTGGTCGGGCGTATCTTTCACGCCCCAGAGCGGCGCACCCGTCGCCATCACCGGGGTCACCTCGGTCCAGATCGATTCGGGTGGGAGTCTCCTCAAGTTCTCCGGTGACGGCGATCGCTATCACACCACCGTCGTGAATGACTTCCACGAACCCACCGTCACGATCCAGTGCGCGGACCTCGTCGCCATTCGGTCGCTTCCGGTCGGGACCGTGGGGACGTTCACCGCCACCCACAACGACGCCCGCAACGGCCAGGGTACCGGAGCGATCACCTACACGCTGTCCAACGCCGTGGTTTCGTCCAACCCAATTCAGGGATCGCACCGTCATTTCGGGCAGGGCACGTTGACCCTGACGGCGTTCTCGGTCGACGGTGTGACCAACCCGCTTTCCACGACGCTCGCTCCTTGACGACTCATGAACACGCATCGAAACCCCGACGCGGTCCGGGCACCGCTGCGATACGCTGGCGAGGGGGACGCGCTGGCCAGACTCTCGAAGCTGCAGGAGGAGTTTTCGAAGATTCTCGGCGTGCCCAGGGTCTTCGTGAGACACCAGGGCCAGGAACACTTTCTCTCCGGCCGCCCCGACGACACCCTTGGACACGACCAGTGGCACCCCCGACCCGGCTCTCCTCGTTACACGTGGGAAGATCGAGGAGACGGGGTCCTCTACGGACGGCGAATCAACGATGAAGCGCCCCGATGAGCCAAGCCGCCGAAGGCCAGGCGCCTCAGGCACTCCGGTGCGACTGGCCGACGGCCGCCACTGGTTGGTCGCGCACCCGACTTTCCAGCCTGGAACCAACGGCCTCACGATTCCCACCGTGGACCGCCCGCTCGACCGCCTCTTCGAGGCGGCCGTGCTCGGAGAGGGAGTCGAGCTCACCGACGTCTGGGAGGCGGCCCGAGCCCTGCTCCTGCGCAACTACACGCTCTCCGACGCGGAACTGTCCGAACTCCTCAGCGTCTCTCCGGGGCCCGAGGCGTCGGCGCTGGCGGAGGCCGTCGTCATCGCGGCATTTGGAGGAGAGACCGGCGAGAAGACCTTCACACGTTGGGTTCGGGCCAGCCTCATCGCCAACGGCCTGAGCGAGACCGAGATCCCGGCCCGCGATCTGGGCGACGTGCTGTCAATCCTGGTGGCGACGCATCGAACGATCCCCCTGGCTCAGTTCGCCGACGCCTGCCGACGTGTCGACGAACGTACGAATCTGGAATCACTGATTTGATTGGCGAACAACTCTCACCCGAATCGACCCGCCGTCCAGGGGTTCCCGCGACCTTGGTCACGCTCGCCGACGGTAGGGCCTGGGGGCTTGCCTCACCGACGGTCCGCCATCGGCTCGAAGTCGTGGCGGACGGCGATGAACTGGGGGGGACGGTCGATCGACTGGTCGCCGTGACCGGCTTCGGCCACCCACCGGAGATTCTCGCGGCGGTCGAACGATTGAACGGGTTTCGCCAGGCTCGAGCGGCGACGGGCGCGTTGTATGAAGCGTTCTTCTCTCTGGCCGTCGCCCTGTTGAGGAGGGCGCACGACCTCGATCTGGTGACCGCCCGTGGCCTTCTTGAAGTCCCCGACGATCGACTTCTGGAACTCGCGGAAGCGGTCATGTCCGTCGCCGTGCCGGAATCGTTCGCGACTGTCGCGTTAAATTCGGATAAAAAGCCATGAAGACTCGAAAGCCGGGCAAAAGAGGTGCCTCCCGTTCTGGGGCCCCGGGCCGTCCGGACGCTCCGTCCGAACGCGCGCCCGCGGAGACCCAGGTATCGGCCTCGCCTCCGCCGTCGCGCAGGGCGGCGCTGCTTGTCGAGGCGTTGGGGCGCATCGCGAGCCCCGTACCCCTCGGGAACCAGGGGAAGGGCGAGGCGGACCACTCCATCCCCAGGGCCATGTCTCAGGGTTCACGGATCGGCGAGGTGTTCGCGCGGATCGAACCAGCGGGACGGGATCGCCAGCATCAGGAGGACGCGCCGCCTCCGCGAGAGGATTTCCGCCCCGCTCCGCGGGTTCTGGCCGAGCCCTCCGCCTTGACTTCGCGGTCACATGTCGATGAACAGATCCGGGGCGAGGTGGAAAACCCTCCGCGGTCCGTCGATCCCTCGCGTCGTGTGGGCCTTCCCGTCGTCCTCGATAATTCGCCGGCGTTCTCACAGGTGATTTCACCAGCCCCCCTTGTCCAGGAACTGATCTCGAACCGTGACAGGAGGGGCGAGTCCTCCGTCCCTGCCGCGCGATTCGAACCGACCTCGGCGTCTGGCGGGTTCGCTTCCGGACGGTTCCATGAAGGCCAGGGAACAGGCTCATCGACGATCGCCTCGCCCCTTCTCGACGGGTCGGGATTCGCCAGGCTTTCGGGGCTGGATTCGCTCTGGGCCGGTGGTCTTGGCCCCGCGTTTCCAGGGGCGTCGAGTGGTGCGGCCCAGGCTGGATCACCATTCGAGTTTGGCGGATTCGGGGGATCTC
>JBFWRA010000913.1:0-2992 GCA_050249155.1 Isosphaeraceae bacterium
CAGTCGAAATCGACCGTCGGCGGCGTCGAAGTGAGGCACTGTCAGCCCCGCGTCTCGGGCTCGCTCGCGAAACGAGATTGAAGATGGTTCGGAGGGCTCGGCTTCCTCGGCCATGACGTGAGACCGCGACCCTGACACGGCGACGTGGGAGGTCGACCCAGGCCCCAGCCATCCCACGACGACCCCGATCGCGACCACCACCGCCACCAGCACGACGACGACCCCGACGATCCCGCGCATACTCACGACCCTCTCCTCCGCAAGCGATCGGCCAGGGTGGACCACGCCTCGGCCTCTCGCCCGCGGTCGGGACCGAGCGCCCGGCAGGTTTCGCTCGCCTCGACGACCTTCGCGAGGTCGGGATTCTCAACGGAGACCGCCGCCGCGACCTCGGCGAAGGAGCGTAGCGTCTGATGGTAAGCCATCGCCTTCCTCGCCTCGTCGAGCTTTCCCGCGGCTCGAAGACCCAGGGCGAGCCGGTAGCGCGCCTCGGCGTCTCGTGGGGCGAGTCGGACGGCCTCCCGATAATCGTTGAGCGCCTTCTCGGGGCGACCTTGAAGGTGTTGCCAGTCCCCGCGGAGGCGGCGGTAATCGGCCAGGTGGGTCATGCCGGACCGTGGGGGATCGAACCAGGGCGTGGCGGCGTCGACCTGGCCGTCGTCCAGGAGACAGGCCAGCCACTCGACCCTCGCGTCGGCATCGCCCGGGTGATCGTCGAGCCAGACCTCAAGCGACGTGAGGGCCTTCGCGGTCTCGCCTCGCATCCGATGGAAGCGTCCCAGAGCGGGTCGGACGTCGGGATGGTCCGGGTCGACCTGAAGGGCTCGCTCCAGGACGAGACCCTCGTCGATCGTCTTCGCGAAGGTCCCCGGCGGAATCACCACGCTCGACTGCGCCAGAAGCCGGAGCGCCTCGATCGCGCCCCCCGCCTGAAGCAGCCCCCACAGGGCCTCCTCCTGCTCGGTCGCCCGCCGCAGGACGCCCAGGATCGCGACCAACTCCCGACGTGGTTCGAGGGCGTCGGGGTCACGCTCCATCGCCGCGAGAAACGCCGCCTCGGCCTCGCGAAGCCGGAACATCTCCTTGAGCAAGACCCCGCGGCGGAACTGGGCGGACGCGGCCTCGGGCGCGGAGTCCGGCACTCTGGCGAGCCAGGCGACGGCCCCCGCGCGATCACCCAGGTGCTCGGCGATCTCGACTCTCGTCCGAATGGCCTCGGTGTCGCCAGGCCGATACCACAGGTAACGATCCAGGGCGGTCGCCGCGGTCGGCCAGTCGGTCTCCCGCACCGCCGAGTCGACCTGGGCGCGAAGCCAGGTCGACCGACCCGTCGACCAGGCGATCCAACCCGCGACCGCGGCCAGGGAAAGCCCCACGGCGATCCACGCGCCACGTCGCGGAGGCCCATTCGGCGTGGATCCAACCGACATGATCGCGCCTCTCCTTCAAGTCGTTCGATCCTCGCCGGATTCCTCGACGGAATTCTCGGACGGAAGCCCGAGTGGGAGTCAGACTACCAGGACCCAAGAGAAACTCCCCGACGCGAACGGAACGCCCTTCACGTTAAAGACCCACTTTGGCCGATTTTTACTTGCAATCGTCACTGAAGTTTGTTGATCTTCAGGGTGTCCCACTCGTCGTCCCCCCTCTTTTTTGTCGTGCGAACCCAAGAATCGTCTCGTCGTCCCCAGTGAGAAGGAGGCTAGGCCCATGCCATTGCCGGTGGTTCGTAAGCGCTCGGCGTTCACATTGATCGAATTGTTGGTGGTGATCGCGATCATCGCCGTCCTCATCGCCTTGCTCCTCCCCGCGGTCCAGTCGGCTCGCGAGGCCGCCCGACGATCCCAGTGTACCAACAACCTGAAGCAAATCGGATTGGCGCTGCACAATTACGAGAGCGCCAACGGGTCGTTCACCTGGAATAACGGCGTCCTCACGTCGACGTTTCCGACGATCTTCAACGGCCGAACGCCCTGGGACAGTGGCAACGGCAACGAGTGGTCGAACTTCGGATCGCTGACGCTGCTGCTGCCCTTCATGGAGCAGACCGCGACCTACAACGCGATCAACTTCGGGTTCGGCATGAACACGTTCGCCGGCCAGAGCGGCTCGGGATACGACGCCGTCCAGAGCACGGCCATCGTTCAGGTGATCGCCTCATTGCTCTGCCCAAGCGACTCGGGCCGAGGCCGCAACAGCTATCGCGCCTCGAATGGAACGAACTGGGACTGGTGGTCGCGCGATTCCGGTGCCGGGGCGATCACTCGTCCCCAGCCAGGCGGACAGACCATCGGCACGATCGCCGCGATCACCGACGGCACCTCGAACACGATCGCCTTCTTTGAACGGACCCGAGGCGACGGCGACGGTAGCCGCTACAGCCCTGGCGACGTGTACGTCGGCGGACCCGGCAGTCAGTGGGGCATCCCGACCTACGTCGTGTCCAACCCCGCCGACTTCACGGTTCTAAACAACACCCTGATCCCCGACTGCGCCAACTACGCGCGGACCAACAGGACCAACGCGAACAACCAATGGAGCTGGGGTGGGTTCTACTGGGCCTCGGGCGAGTACACCAGCACCACCGGCAACTTCAACCTGACCCCGAATTCGCAAACCCCCGACTGCTCCGCCTGGGGTGGCGTGGGAACCGGCATCGGCTTTTTCTCGGCCCGCAGCCGTCACCCCGGTGGCGTGAACGTGACCATGGCGGACGGCTCGGTCCGGTTCATCAAGGACACGGTCAACCAGCGGACGTGGTTCGCCCTGGCGACCCGCTCCGGCGGTGAAGTCCTCAGTGCCGATTCGTACTGAGGTCGGTGCGAAAGGATGCCTGGGAACCCGTCTGAATCAGACCCGCGACGTCCGGTTCCACCGGACGTCGCGGGTTTTCGCGATCCATCGATCGACTCCGCGGGGACGCGAGGCGCGAAAAAAATATTCCCACACGTGGGCCGGACACGCGGGGAGGATTAGGGTCGCGGTGCCGGTT
>JBFWRA010000914.1:0-2989 GCA_050249155.1 Isosphaeraceae bacterium
GGAACGACCGCCGTCGGGGGGGGACCACCACCGGCGAGCCACTGATAGACCTCGGCCAACCTGCGCGCCTGGGTCTCCCAGGTGTAGTCGCGTTCGACCAGCGCTCCGCCTCGTTCCCCGAGCGCGGCGCGTTCGACGGGAGAGCGTTCCAGCAGGTTTCGGAGGCCGGCCGTCACCCCCTCCACGTTCGGCTCGACCACGATCCCGCCGTCGACCCTGGCCAGCTCGGGAAAATGACAGGCCGTGGTGATCAGGGCGGGGAGTCGGCAGGCCAGCGCTTCGAGAATCGCCATGCTGAAACCTTCACTGTAGCTCGGCAGAATAAAGGCGTCGGCCGCTCCCCAAACTTCCCTGGCCCGCTCTCCCGACACATGCCCGACGCAGGTCACCCTCGAGCGTAGGCCGTGGCCTTCGCACCGCTCGAGAAACGGACCGAGCGCTCCGTCGTCGTTCCCGGCCAGCAAGAGATGAAGATCCGGGGCCCGCGACGACACCGCGGCGAACGCCTCGGCCAGGAGGTCGAGACCTTTCTTGAGGTGCAATCGTCCGTAAAAGAGCAAAATGAACTTGTTCGATAGTTCTGGATACTGGGACGTCAAGACCGATCGGTCCGGCAGCGATCGGAGCGGTTCCAGATCCACGCCGTTGGGGACGAAGCAGACCGGGGTGCGCGGGGCGATCGCGCGGAGATGGCCGATCTCGGGGCGGGAGAGCGCGTGCAAACAGGAGGCCCGCCGCAGGTTTTTTCCCTCGATCAGCGCGGTGTAGATTCGCTTCTTGAGCGCCTTGTGTCGCAAGGACCAGGGTTCGGCCATGCCGTGCGCGGCGATGAGGTAGGGCACCCGCGAAGCCCTGGCGATTCGACCGCCACGTCGCGTGTGCCCTTGCCAGAGCCCGTGCATATGAACGACCTGGGCCGAGTGGATCGCCTCCTCGACGTCGGTCTCGGGCCCTTTCAGGGTCAGGCCACGCGGAACAACCGTATCGCCCAGTCGCGAGGGAGTCGGTGTGACGATCGTGACCGGGCCCTCGCCGAGCCCCGCCAGCGCGCCCGTCATCCCCAGGATGCTCGGTACCATCCCGCCGTCGCGGACCGGGTCCAGGCCATTACAGAGGTGGAGCCAATCGAGGCCCTTCGGCCGGGTGGGTCGGGGCTGCACGGGGGTCGTCGTCGCGGTCCTGAGCATGGCGATCCCTTTCTGTCGCGCGCTTCCATGAGGCGAGAATCATCTAACGATGGCCAGCCGACGGACCCCGCGCACCGGGCCGGCGTCGCGGGCCGTCCGAATCGCTTCGATCGCCCCCTGGGCGAATCGCGACGGCCCCCATTCGGCGGCGATCGCGGCGGCGTTTCGACCCAACGCCCGGCGATCGGGCTCCGAAAGCTCAGAGACCCCGCGCAGGGCCGTCGCCATCCCCTCGACGTCCCGGCCGTCCATCTGAAACCCCGTGGACGGTCCATCTCCGGATACGAACGTCTCGGCGCAGCCGGCGCGATCCGAGACCAGCAGAGGAAGTCCGCAGGAGGCGGCCTCGTTGACCACGAGTCCCCAGGGCTCAAGCAGACTCGGGTGCACGAATGCCGATGCGAACGCATACCAGCGTGTGAGTTCGTCGGCCTGGAGAAAACCGGGCCGATGGACCCAGTCCCTCGTTCCGGTCTCGTCGACCGCCCGCTCGACTTCCGCCTCGCCCGGTCCACCACCGCAGAGGACCAGTTCCCAGGGGCGTTCCACCATGCTCATTTCACGATAACGGGCGAAGGCGTGAACCAATCCTGGGAGGTTTTTCTCGGGAGCGAACCGGCTCACGGCGAGGAAGTAGGGAGCGGTCGGCAATCCACGCCTCCCGTCGGGAGCCTGGCGAAACCGGCTCGCGGCGAGGGCCAGGCCGGGCCCGTCCACGGCGTTGTAACCCAGTGCGATCCGATCGGCCGGCATGCCCAGGCTCACGAGGTAATCGCGGTGGCTCGGCCCTCCCACCAGCGCGGAGGAATACCGCCGGACTCTTCGGCGCTTGACCGCCTCCTTCCACCAAACCCGAGGGTGGTCGATCGCCTGGCTCTCCGACATCAGCACCACGGGACGTTCCCGCTTCAACCCCCACCGAAGCATGGCGAGGCACTCGGGCCTGGCATACCCGGAGGTCAGCAGGACGTCAGGCTGGTCCCGGTCCAGGGCCGATCGGGTCGCCTCCTCGCAAAGAAACGTCGAGAGGTCTTCCAGCAATCGATCTGGAAAAAGGGTCACCCATTGGAAGGGCTCGGACTCGCGAGGAGTCCGCCAGGGGTACAACCCTTGCGCGCCCGCGGTCTCGTAGGCGATCAATCGACCGCCGAGTCGATCAAGCGCCTCGGCCAGCGCCCGAAGCCTGGCGAGGTGATACGGCCCGAAATTCGCGAATGAAATACCGACGATGAGCATCCGTGATGATTCCTTCCGTCAGTTCAAGCCGTCGCGACGGCCGCGGGCCGCCCACCGAGAAAATGGTTGACGACCCAGAGCAAGGCGAGGTTGGGAAGGCTGTTCAGTCCCCAGTTGTAGTAGAACCAGACCATCGGATCGTCGTTGACGACCATGAACCAGGCGTTGTAGTACGTCAGGGCCCACCAGGCTTGAACCCAGGGGACGCCCGCGTATCGCAGAAAGTATTCATATGATATACATTGCATCGAGGCGACCACGCTCAGCACGATCAGCGTGCCGACGATTCCGCCGTTGAGTTGAGTCGCTCCGAGGATTCCAATCGCTGGACCAGTGAAGTCAATTTCACGCTTGGATTCGGAGCCCGCCATCCATGCGCCGATCCACTCGTCCCGCCCGAAGATCGGCTTGTCCGGCCAGACCAGGCGGGGAATATAGGTTGAGAAGACCCTCAGGTAGCTCGCTCCATAGTCGTAGGGAGACTTCTCGGGGACCGTGTCGAGCATCAGCAGGTAGCCGCCGTACTCGAGCGTTTCGTACGACGGCGGTTTGCTCAGGTCGTCCTC
>JBFWRA010000915.1:0-2986 GCA_050249155.1 Isosphaeraceae bacterium
ATCGTCGCGCCGATGACCCACCTCCCCTATTTCCTACCGGACGACTGGCCCGACGGCTCGACCCCGCCGGCGCGAGAGCCGACGGCCCGGGAACGTCCCTACGTCGCCGCGGCGGGGCGCCTTGTGAAAATGAAAGGATTTCAGCAACTGATCTCGGTGATGAAATACCTCCCGCAAGTCGACCTCCGACTGGCGGGCACCGGTCCTTATGAATCGACCCTGCGTGCCCAGGCCGAGGGACTCTCCAACGTTCGGTTCGAGGGGCTTCTGAGTGGGCCGGACCTCTCGCGACTGTTTCACGGAGCGAGAGCCGTCGTCGTCCCCTCCCTCTTCCCCGAGACATTTGGATACGTGGTCCTGGAGTCGTTCGCCGCCGGGACACCCGTGGTCGTCCACGAGGGGGGTGGAGCGATCCATGAGACGGGCGTGCTCAGTGGCGGGGGACTGGGATATCGAACCGAGGCCGAACTCCTCGTCGCGATTCGCCGAATCGTCCATGACGATCGGTTGCGGGATTCGCTCGCCGAGGCTGGAATGGCCAAACGTCGAGGCGAATGGTCCGAATCGGCGCACCTCGCCCGGTACCTCGATCTCATTCACGAGATTCAGGAACGAGGTCGAGCGCGGACGCCACACGGACCCGCGCCCAAAGGAGAGTCGACCACTGATCGTCGCTCGGTCAGGTCTCGCGCGGGGTGAATGCCGTTGCGCCATCGATTCACGACGATCTGTCACCTCCTGATTCCTTTGATCGCGCTTTCCCTGGGCTTTCATCGACTGATCCAGAGCCCAGGCGCGTTGCTCGTGGACTTCGATCGGCCAGGTCTGGACCACGTGGGGCCGCCGGGAAGCCGAGGCCCCGGGAACGACTTGACCGAGGTCGTCCTGCCCCGGTTCGAGAACTGGAAACGATCTCAAGGGGCGTGGCCATCGATCGGGATACCCGTCTGGGACGAGGCTGGATTCGGCGGGCGGCCCTGGATCGGCAATCCCCAGGCGGGGAGTTTCTATCCTCCGTCGTGGATCCTCCGAGCTTTCGACGGCCCCTCCGCGCCCACATGGCTCACCCTCGGCCACCTCGCCTGGGCGGCGCTGGGTACGTTCGCGCTGTCGCGAAGCCTCAAGGCCGGAGCGCTCGCTTCGGCGGTGGCCGCGACCTGTTTCTCCTGTTCACCTTACCTCATCGCTCATACGTTTGAGGGACATTATCCTCATGTCTGGGGAGTTTCATGGTATCCCTGGGCGTTCTGGGCGTATCTGGGCGTCTGGAGGGGACGTTGGGGAGGGCTGGTCGCGCTACCCCCGTTTCTCGCCCTCTCGTTCCTGACCGGGCATCCTCAGGAGTGGTACCTGCTCGGACTCGCGCTGGGGACCTGGACGGTCGCCGAGACGTTCGTTCTCGCGAGGAAAGGGCTTCGTCGAACCTCGCTCTGGATTCCCCTGGCCCTTGGCCTGGCGTTCGGGTTGAGCGTCGCGGTCGTGGCGGTCGATCTCCTGCCACAACTCGCGGCCAGGCCGTGGTCGCTCCGCCACCAGAGGGTCACTCTGGACTCCGTTCATCATTATGGATTGAGGTCGTCGAACCTCCTTCAACTGCTTTCCCCGTTCGCGCTGGGCGGCCCGCACGACTACTTCGGACGGGACAACCATTGGGAGACGCTCCTCAGTTTTGGCCTGATTCCGAGTTTGCTGGCGTTCGCGGGATTGACCGGGCCGGGAGCCAATCGATCGCGGTGGGGGTTTGGGCTGCTCGCGTTGATCTCCGTGGTATTCGCGGCCGGCGTTCGGCTGGGATTGTTCAGCCTCGCCTTTCTGACCCTGCCGGGTATGACCGCGTTTCGCGTCCCCGCGCGCAGCCTGTTCCTGGCGAGCCTCGCGGTGGCCGTGCTCGCCGGCCTGGGCGTTGACGCCATTGGCCGATCACGCACCGATCGCGTCGATTCCCCACAATCGATCGCGAAGGTTCGGCGACTCGGCTTGACGATTCTCTTTCTCTATGTGTTCATGTCATTGATTCTGTCGTTGAACACACTGTTGGCCTCGGCCTCCGACGACGTTCCGACCACGACGTCCACGGTCTTACGATCGTTCCGAGCGATCACGGAGAATCGCGCGGCCTGGCTGACCGTGATCGCCGCGGTGGTCGCGCTAAGCGCCCCCGTCGAGAAATGGATCGGGCCGAGGGGCGTCGCGATCGTACTGGGACTGGTCGCGACCTGTGAGCTAGGCGTGCTGGCCGCTCAGCTTCTGGTCGTCACTCCGGCGGCTCGCGTTCTGGAACGCCCCGCGTTGATCTCGGCGTTGAGTCTCGCGAAGAACGACCCGGACGGCCCCGCGCGGATCGCCTCGGAACCACGGACCTTGACCGATCTCATCGCCGCGCGCCAGGGCGTTTTGAAAACGAATTGGAATGACGTGTTTCAACTTCAGCGATCCGCCGACCTGTATTCCGAGCTCTACCCCTACCTCGACCCAGTCCTTCCGCTTCCGACGAACCACGGCCCGATGGACGACGAGGCGCTCGCCTTCCATCACGGGGTCGCCAGAAGGGTGCTGGACCTCTTCAGCGTGCGGATGATCGTCACGCGCGACGGCGTTCCTCTGAAGGGACTCGGTCCCAGGATTCAGAGAGGAGACGAGCACGGTTCGTTCCACGTCCAGGAGAATCCCACCGCGCTTCCCCGGGCGTTCGTGGTCCCAGGAACGATCCAGAACTTCGAGGAAGGGATGCCTGATTTTGTTTTCGTTACTCGATTTGATTTGCGCGCGAATGTGTTGATGGATCGAGATCCGCTGCCCCCTGGCCCACGACAGGAGTTCACACACGCGCGTTACCAGCCTGTCGAGGACGGACGGGTCGTCATCGAGGTCACGACGTCGCGCCCCGGACTGCTGGTCGTGGGAAACGCCTGGATGCCGGGTTGGAGCGCTCGCGTCGACGGCCGCGACGAGGCGGTCCTGCGCGGAAACCACTGGCAGCAGGTCG
>JBFWRA010000916.1:0-2985 GCA_050249155.1 Isosphaeraceae bacterium
CGGTTGGGAACCCGCGTCGCGGACGCGTCGTGCTTAAGATAGCCAAAACCTGTCTTGCCGATTCCTGGCGGGCTTGACCGAGTGACCATCGATCCGAGTGGAATCGGATCGCGGTTCCTTGTTTCTTGGAGATCGATTTCATGCGATGGACAGAGTCAGTCCGTTCCGCGCTGGTGGTCATGACGGTTGGTCTGGCCGCTCAGGCGGCTACGTTTCCGAAGGCGAACGCCCAGGAGTCTCAGACGGACGGCTCGCGGTTGCCCCGACCCGACCCCGTGTTCAAGGGCAGAATCGGTCAGACCTACAAGGACTCCACGCCGAGCTATCCCCAGCCGTTGCGGGCGCCGCGGGGGGCTCCGAACGTCCTCCTGATCTTGCTCGACGACGTTGGCTTCGGCATGTGCTCGACCTTTGGGGGCCCCGTGCCCACGCCTCACATGCGAAAACTGGCGGACAACGGGCTGAAGTACACGCGATTCCATACGACGGCCCTGTGCAGCCCGACCCGAGCGGCCCTGCTCACCGGGCGCAACCACCACAGTAGCGGCACGGGCGTGATCATCGAGATGGGCACCGGCTACCCGGGTTACACCGGGATCATCCCGAAGAGCACCGCGGTGGTGGCTCAGGTGCTTCGAGACAACGGCTACGCGACCTCCATGTTCGGCAAGGCCCACAACACACCCGAGCCCGAGATCAGCCCGGCGGGGCCGTTCGACCATTGGCCCACCGGTCAAGGGTTTGAGTATTTTTATGGATTTAATCAGGGAGAGACGAACCAGTACTATCCGACCTTGTACCGGAACACCATCCCGGTGCCGCAGCCGAAGTCTCCTGAGGAGGGCTACCACTTCACCGTGGACATGACGGACGAGGCCATCGCCTGGATCCGGAACGTTCGCGCCGCCGACTCGACCAAGCCCTGGTTCACGTACTTCAGCACCTCGGGCGTCCACGCCCCTCACCAGGTGCCGAAAGCCTGGCGCGACAAGTACAAGGGCATGTTCGACCACGGCTGGGACAGGCAACGTGAGCTGACGCATGCCAGGCAGCTGGAGATGGGCGTCATTCCCAAGGGGACGAAACTGACGCCTCGTCATGAAAGCGTTCCCTCCTGGGAGTCTCGGTCGGCCGAGGAGAAGAAGGTCTACGCGCGCCTGATGGAGAATTACGCGGCGTACATGGCCTTCACCGACGCGCAGGTCGGGCGGCTGATCGACAGCCTTGACGCGTCCGGAGAGCTGGAGAACACGTTGGTTCTGTACGTCGTCGGCGACAACGGGGCCAGCGCCGAGGGGGGACTGGAGGGCACCTTCAGCGAACTCGCGAGTCTGCTGGGGATCCAGCTCGGATTGGCGAGCACGATCGAGCGCCTCGACGAGATCGGCGGACCGACGAGTGAGCCGCATGTTCCCGTCGGGTGGGCCTGGGCGATGAACGCTCCGTTTCAGTGGACCAAACAGGTGGCCTCCCACTTCGGCGGCACGCGAAACCCGATGGTCGTTCACTGGCCAAGGGGAATCAAGGCCAGGGGAGAGATCCGGGACCAGTTCCATCACGTGATCGACGTCGTTCCCACGATTCTGGAAGCCTGTCGGATGCCGGAACCGAAGTTCGTCAACGGCATCGCGCAGAAGCCGATCGAAGGCGTGTCCATGACGTACTCGTTTGAAGACGCCGCCGCCAAGGACCGTCGCGAAACCCAGTATTTTGAACTCGCCACCAACCGGATGATCTATCACGACGGCTGGGCGGCTTGTAGCCGCTACGGGCTTCCCTGGGTCACTCTCGGCCGCGGTGAGGACTTCGTGAACGCTCCGTGGGAGCTTTATCATGTCGAGGAAGACTTCAGCCAGGCCGACGACGTCGCCGAGCGGTTCCCAGCGCGGCTCGCGTCGTTGAAAGCGAGGTTTCTCGAAGAGGCGAAGAAATACGACGTCCTCCCGCTGGACCCCAGATTCACCGAGCGATTCGACCCAAAACTACGGATCGCCGGCGTTCCCAGGACGAGCTGGACCTATTACGGGAATGACGTTCGGTTGCCCGATCCAGTTGGCCCGCAACTCTTTCCCAGGGCGCACAGGATCACCGCGGAACTGACCACCCCGGAGGGCGCGGCCGAAGGCGTCGTCACGTGCTCGGGGGCGTTCTCCGTGGGCTGGTCATTGTACGTTCGCGAAGGGAAGCCCGTTTTTCGGTACTCGTGCTTCGACGTCGACGACGTCACGATCCCAGGAACCGCGCCCCTCCCGAAAGGCAAGGTGACGCTGGGGACCGAGTTCATTCCCGACGGTTCCCCGATCGGGGGAGGAACCCTCAAACTGTTCGTCAATGGCGAACCGGCGGGCGAAGGCAAGCTCAAGCGGTCCATGGTCCGTCACGGACTGGAGCCGTTCGAGGTTGGCCGCGACTCGATCACGTCCGTCGATCCTTCTTACAAAGCCAAGGGGGCCTTCCCGTTCAACGGATCGATCGACAAGGTCACGTTTGAACTTATCAAGGATTGAAAGTGCGTTTTAGCGAATTGACGTGGTTCATCCGCCGGCGATTCCGCCGACGATCAAGAACGGTTCCGCCCCCGTCGCGACGGCCTCGGGCAGCGGCGCGTCGGGTGGTTCCAGCGAGAAGTCCCGCTCGCACGCGAAGAATCGGAGGAACGGCCGCCGCGTCTGGGTGACGTGGTCGCGGATCGTTCCTCGCAGTACCGGAAAACGGGACTCCAGCGCGTCGAGCACGGCGCGCTGGGTCGCGCGACCTTTGATTTCGAGGGTGACCTCACCCTCGACGCCCGCAAGCGTTCGCAGATGTTTGGGAAGCTCCACGCGGATCATGGCAGGATTTGCGCCTCGACCGAGAGCACGGCGGGGAGGTCCCGAACGATGGGAAACCAGTGGTCCCCCGCGTCGGCCGAGGCGTAGACCTGTCCTCCCGTCGTGCCGAAGTAGACGCCGCAGGGATCGAGCGTGTCGACCGACATCGCGCCGC
>JBFWRA010000917.1:0-2983 GCA_050249155.1 Isosphaeraceae bacterium
CCCTTGAACTCGTGGAAGGCCGCGGGGTTGGGGATGCACGAGACGAAGTGGGCGAGGTCCAGGTATCCCAGGCCCGACCCCGACATGTGCGGGGTACACTCCAGCCCGGCGGCGTGGGCCATTCTCGCCACGCGCATCGACCGGATGAAGCCGCCGTAATAGTGCAAGTCGGGTTGCACCACGTCGACCCCTCGGTTGGCGATCGTCCAGCGGAAGCGATATTCACTGAACTCCTGCTCGCCGCCAGCCACGGGGATCGTCAGGGCGTCCGCGACGGCCTTGGTGTCCTCCAGATGGTCGAACGGACACGGTTCCTCATAAAAGCCATAGTCGTATCGTTCCATCAAGCGGCCGACTTCGATGGCCTTGGGGACGTCATACGAGCTATTGGAATCGGCGTAAAGGGTCATCCCAGGGCCGAAGGTCTCGCGAACCAGGGGGATGAGGCGCTCGGTGCGGCCAGGGAGTGAGTCGGCGTTCCGACTCATCCGGCCACCCAGGCGGAACTTCAGGGCCTTCGCGCCGGTCTCGGCGATCAGGGTCTTGAGGTAGGCGACCTCCTCCTCCGGGGTATTCCCGCGGTTGCCGCTGGCTCGGTAAACCGGGATCTCCCGCCGCTTGACGCCGCCGAGCAGGTCGCCGATCGACTTGCCAGAGAGCTTGCCCAGAAGGTCCAGCACGGCGAACTCGGCCGCCGCGACGCAGACCCAGAGCGCGAGCCCCTGATACTTGTAATTGTCGTTGTGGCGGTACAGTTCCCAGAGGAGCGGTTCGAGCCGTCGGGCGTCCTTCCCAACGAAGAACGGGGCGACCCGGTTCACGAAGATCGGGTGGGTGTGGACGAAATGCATCGCGTTGGGAACGGCCAGCCCCTCGTCTCCGCCCTTGGTCCTCACCCTGACGACGAAGTTCGATCCGTTGCGGAGAAGCTCCATCGAGGCGATGGTCAACGGAGCGGTCGCCCCCTCGACGACCAGGACGGGTTCCGCCAGCGCGCGGTCGATCGCCGCGTCGGAGACCCGTTCCACCGCGCGGGAGCGACTCGCGAGGCCAAAGCCGGCGGAGGCCCCCAGGCTTGATTTCAGAAAGCGTCGGCGGTTGATGCCGCTCATCACGAGGCCCTCCAGCTTGGATTCCAAGACGAACGGGGCGATGCGAGGGGATCATCGTAACGCGCGATGACGCCCAGAGCATGGGGAGGCCCACGCGGGGGTCTCGGTCGGTTCGGAGGATCGTGGCTTTGAGGCCGCGCCCGGTGGCATGCCCTGGTTTCAATCGTTACCTTGTCTCTTGAGAGGGTTGGGCAACGACGCCGTCATGGGGCGGGTATTCATGAACGATTCGACGGGTGAATCAAGGACTTGCCCACGTTGCGGGGGCGCGTCGCCCGACGTCGGCCTCTGTTCGGTTTGCCTGCTCGGGCTGATCCTCTCCGACGAGACCGCGATCGGCGACTGTGAGGACTCGTTCGAGGAACTGGCCTATCACGGGTATGGATTGGCGGTGCTTGGCACCGTGGGCGAAGGGGGCATGGGGGTCGTCTACGAGGCCGAGCAGGTACCGTTGGGTCGGCTCGTGGCGCTCAAGGTCCTGCGGGAGGAGCATCGGGACAATTCGGATATCCGAAGAAGGTTCGACGAGGAGTCACGGATCGGGGCTCGGTTGCAGCATCCGGGAGTGGTGCCGGTTTATCAGTCGGGTACGCTCGGGGACCTGCCGTTCTTCACGATGCGGCGCATCCAGGGTCGTTCCCTCGCCGAGAAGTTGGCCGAGGGCTTGCCGCTTTCAAACTCGTTGGAGGTTTTCCGGCAGGTCTGCCAGACCCTCGCCTACGCTCACGATCAGGGGGTGATCCACCACGATCTCAAGCCCGCCAACGTCATGGTCGGTGACTTTGGCGAGGTGGTGCTGCTGGATTGGGGAATGGCCAGCGACAGTGGCGTCGAGCTTGTTCCTGGCAGGGCCCTGGTGATGGGGACACCCGCTTACATGGCCCCGGAGCAAGCCCGGGGAGGGCCGGAGGCTCCCGCGGAACGTGCCGACGTCTTCGGCCTGGGCGCGATGCTCTGCGAGATCTTGACCGGTCGGCCCCCGTACTCCGCCCCGACCTCCGCCGAGGTGCGCCGAAAGGCCGTCGCCGCGGACCTCGACGACGCGTTCCTCCGGCTCGACCAGGCCGACGCCGACGCCGAGCTCAAGGAACTGGCCCGATCCTGCCTCGACCCCGATCCCGGTCGGCGACCGACGCACGCGGGCGAGGTCGCCCGATCGTTAAGCCAGTACGAGGCGGGAGTTCGCGAGCGACTGAGGGCTGCGGAACAGGCGCGATGGCTCGCCGAGGGGAGGGCCGACGGCGAGCGGAGGCGGCGCTGGTTGGCGGTTTCGCTGGTGTTGGTTTGCGCGCTGGCCACGCTCTGGTACGTCAACGGAAGGGCGATCGAGGCTCGCCGCGAGCTGGCCAGGGAGCAGGTCATCGACCGCGCCTTCGAGGAGGCCGGCCGGCTCCGCGCGCTGGGCCGAACGGCCGAGGCCAAAGCCTCGGCCGAGGTCGCCAGGGGAGTGCTTCTCAGCGCCTCGGAGTCCCTCCGACGCCGCACCGATCAGCGCCTCGCGAACCTGCGAACCCTGGCTCAGCTCGAGGACGCCCGGTTCACTCCCGGGCAGGCCGGCGACCCCCGAATCTCCTCGGCCAGGGCCGAGGCCTTCGCCAACGCCCTGAAACGGTACGGCATCGACCCGGACGACGAGAACCTCGCGAGACTGGCCGGCCTGGTCCGAAGTCAGCCGATCCGGGACGAACTCCTCAACGCGCTGGACGACTGGGCCAGAGCGACCCGCGACCCAAACCATCGCGCGAGGCTTCGCGCCCTGGCCACGGCCGCGGACCCCGATCCCAACGGCGTTCGGGCCCGATTGCGAGACGCGCTGGCCGATCGGGCCCGCCTGGCGCTGGTGGGGCTGGCCAAGGCCCCCGACCTGGACC
>JBFWRA010000918.1:0-2983 GCA_050249155.1 Isosphaeraceae bacterium
GGCCAGGCGCTGGGAAGAATCGGATCAAGCTGGAGCGAGGCCCCGACCGCCTGGTAATTCAGACCGGCGACGTCCATGAGCGTTTCGATCAGACTGGCATGAAGCGACCAGGCCCCCGACGAGATCGCGGACGCGAGCCTGCTGGAGAAGTCGCTCAGTCGAGGGACCGTCCGCATGGCCAGTCCCAACGGCAAAAGCCTGCCCAGCACGCCGTCGAGCATCGCCAGCGCCCGGGCCCAGTGCCTGGCTTGGCCGGACTCTCTGCCGAGCTGGAACAGGTAACGGGCCATCCAGAGCGTCGCGAGACTGGAACAGTCCTGAAAGTGGGACTCGGTGGGCGCGTGCCCGCGCTCGGGACGACCCGGCTCGTGCGACCAGCGCGACAGCGCGTTGGGGTCGCCGTCCACGGCGCTGCCGCGCAGGATCATCTCGACGCTCCGAGCCACTCGTGGGTCGCTCGCGGGCAAGAGCCCCAGCGGAATCACCATGCAAAGCATGCTGATATCCAGCGAGACCGAGGGGTCAATCTGGTTTTCCGGCACGTCCGTCCACATGCCCCGGAGCGTCGAGAGCCGTCGGGCGTCCAAGAATCGGCCGGTCTCCGCGTCGACGAGTCCGGGTTGATCGGGGTGCCCTGGCGTGTTTTCGACCAGGACGCCGCGCTCCCAGATGCGCTCGGCCGCCAGCGACCACTCCTCCGCCTGCGACCCCCGGCCCAGAAGTTCGGCCAGTCGTGACGCGGAGCGGAGTCCGGCCACCACGCAACAGTTCGTAAACAGAAACGCGCCGAATCCATATCCCCACAGACCCGCCGAACTGACCAGGTGGAGCGAATCGATCCAGCGCAGGCCAGGGTGTCGCGACTCTCCCCTGCTGACCGCCGCGGCCTGTTCGATCATCGGCCAGGAGGCCGCGATCAGGTCGCGGTCGCCGGTGCGCAGGTAGTGCCGCTCCAGTCCCCAGGGAATCAACGCGGACTGATCGGCCGCGGGAGTCTCCCACTCGGGAAAGCCGTCGATCGTGTACTTCTGAAACCAGTACGAGTAAGGTCGAGTCCGCCCGCGGACCTTGCCAAGCCACTGGTAGACCTGTCGACCGATCTCGGGGTGGCCGATCCGGTCGCAGGTCCCTCCGATCACGACGGCCTCTCGGGGCCAGCAGTAGGCGTTCAGTCCCCGATCGAAGCTCGACGCGATCCCTCCCCAGGTCGCGTCGGAGTGTAAGGCCATGGCCAGCGCGGACCGCCGCAGGGTGACCCCGTAAGACGGTTTGGGGAAAAAGACGTTGGGAATCGGCTCGACGTAGGCGTCCCACTGCAACGCCGAGGCTTGCTCGACCTGGTCCAGATCGGTCGAGCGGAACCAACGCAGGGCCGGTCGGATCCAGTGCTCGAAGGTGCCAGGGTCTCCCCTCCAGCCGGTGAACGCTCCACTGACCAGCAGGTCGATGGTCACCGAGCCTCGGGCGGGCAGGTCCAGCCATCGCAGGAGGATCGCCGCGTTCGGGCCGGTCGGCTCGCAATACACCTCGCCGCCGTCGTCGAAGGCGACGGCGAACTCGACCGTCGCGTCGCGCGCCAGCTTTCGGTTGGCGTGCCCGTGACCGCGGTTGGTCGCCAGCAAGGTCCGGTCGCCATCCTGCCAGCTCAGAACCATTTCGCCGATTCCGCCGTTGACCTCGGCGTGGATATAGACGCCGAAGAGGGTTCGCAACGGGACGTCGCCTTCGTTCTTGACGCGGAAACGCTTGACGTACTGTCCCGGAGACTCGGTCGCCCCGGCGGTTCTGGGCAGGCAGTCACCGGTCACGACGAGGTCGGTGAGCAACACTCGGATCGGTCCATTCCGCCAGCTCAGCTCGGTCACCAGCAGGTTGGTCGCGCCGAGGTAGTGCTGAAAGGCTTCCCAGGTCAATCGTTCGCTGAACCAGTCGAGGCGACGGCCGACGGCCAGGCCGCCGACGATCGCTCGGAAGTGGGAACGGCTTCGCGAGAGATCCCCCTGGGCGGGTCGCACGTCGGAATGGAGACCGACGGTCGGAAAGTACACGTCGTAAGTCGTGCCCCGCCCGTCGATCTTGACGGTCATCTTCCGGTTGCCGACGAGCCCCTCGGGACCGGAGGTGACCAGCTCGTCGTTCTCGGTCCAGTCGGGAAGGTTCGGCCGAACCATCGTGTCCTGATAGGCGCTGAAGACCGGCTCGGACCCCTCCTGACGCGCCCCGGCCCGATAATGCAGCCGGGCCCCCACGGCCTGCGGCGGAATCGGCACGTGCCAGTGGCTATTGGACCCCTTGTTCTCATTCCAGTAGGCGGGCAACGTTCCCAACGACTGATCGTCCACGGCCAGTTCGAGCCAGACCTCCTGATCGTCGGCGATCGGATGGGTTCCCAGAACGACGGAGGACCACATCCCGGCGCGGACGGGTCCGCCCTGTCTCCCCTTGGCCGCGGTATCGATCCAGGTCGTGACCATGTCAGGTGTCGCCTCGCGTCGCGCCAACCCCGGAATTCCCTCGGGAGCCACCGGCGGAAGGCGGATCGGCCTCGGGGACTTGATTTTGAAGCTTTCGCCAGAGCGCGCCAAGCCCCAGGGTGCCCAACCAGGCCGACTCAAGACGCCTGGGAAACGGGCTAGGCGGCGGCGCGACCCGACGGTAGGTTGAGCGCCTCCCAAGACCCAAGCTCCCCGAGCCTTCCCGCGAACCACACATGTATTCATGCTTGAATTCGAGAGCGTTGGGGCTGTCGCTGAGCGCCGAGGATGCGATCGCGTTGGCCGCTCGCGCCGGTTTCGGCGGCGTCGATTTCATGGTTCGCGACCTGGTCGACGCCAGGGATGACCCACGCGCGCTCCGCGACCGGCTCGACGACCAGGGGCTGCGCGGGGGGGCGTTTCCCTTACCGGTCGATTGGAGAGGCGGCGGGGAGGCGTTCGCCCGGGATCTCGCCAAACTTCCCAGGTTGGCCGAGGCCGCCGCGGCT
>JBFWRA010000919.1:0-2978 GCA_050249155.1 Isosphaeraceae bacterium
GGGTGAATCCGCCCCAGAATCGTCAAGAGCACCGCGAACTTCGGTCGGATCGCCTCACGAACCACCGCCTCGCAAGCCGCCGTGGGGCGGAGAATCTCACGAAGCAACAAGGTGTGATGCCAGGTGTCGCACCGACTGACCGCCAAGACGTGGGTCAGAAAGTGCTGGATGAATCGCCGCAACTGCTCCGCCGGAGTGCCTCGCTCAAAATCCGAGGGTTCCAAAGGCGACGATCCACAACGATGGGCTTCCAGAACGGCCTCGGTGTAAAGGCGCTCTTTATCCCCAAAGTGGTAATTGATCGAGGACACGTTGGCCCCCGCCTTCTTGCAGATCTCCCTCACCGTCGCCTGGTCGAAACCCTTCTCCGCGAATTCCTCCCCCGCGGCCTCCAGAACCCGGATTCTCGTTGGATCTTGCACAGCCATCCATCAACCCTTGAGAGCGTTCCTTAAACGATCGTTTCAAACGTCCGTTTCAAACAACTGTACTCGGAGACTCACCCTCGTCAAGGGGCATTCCACACGCTCGTGGACGTGGACCGGTTCCGGCTTGGCCTCGCGGTGGGTCGAAGCCATAATGAAGTCGCTTCAGGAGAACGGGTTACCCGGCGGGCGGATCACGATGCACGCGATCGAGTTCCTCAAGAATTCCGCGGCCATTCCTCGGAAGCGGGTCTACGCCGTTCACGGCGAGGACGGTTTCCTTCGGCGCGAGGTGTTGAACGCGCTGAGGGCGTCGATCTTTCCTGGTGAGGCGGACGACCTGGCGGTGAGTCGGTTCGCGGGTGCCGAGGCGTCCCTGGCGGACGTGCTCGACGAGATTCGTACCTTGCCGTTTTTCTCGAAGGAGCGGTTGGCCGTCGTGGACGACGCCGACCCCTTCGTCACGGCCCATCGCAAGGAACTGGAAGCGTACACCGAGCATCCTTCGAGCACGGGCGTACTGGTTCTGGTCCTGAAGACGTTTCCGTCCAGCACCAGGCTCGCCAAGCTCGTTGACAAGACGGGACTGGGAATCGACTGCAAGGGGCCCACGGAGAAGCAATTGATCCCCTGGCTGATCCATCTGGCGAAGGCCCGCTTCGGCGCGACGCTGGAGCCGGGAGCCTCCGAGTTGCTGCTCGAACTCGTGGGGCCGGAAGTGGGGCTTCTGGTCTCCGAGGTGGAGAAGCTCGGCGTCTTCTGCGGTTCCAGGGGCAAAATCCAGAGGGAGGACGTGGCCAGGATGGTCGGCGCGGGGCGAATCGAGACGATCTGGAAGGTGCTTGACGCGGCGACGACCGGCCGCGGGGAACTCGCGCTCGGACAGCTTGACGGGCTGCTGGCGGCGGGCGAGCACCCCGTGGGCCTGCTCTCGGCGATGAGCGTCTCGCTCCTGAAAATCCATCAGGCCGGCGCGCTCCGGCGACGGAAGGTCGATCTCCGGGACGCCTGTCAGGCCGCGGGAATTCCCCCGTTCGCCGTGGAGTCGACCGGTCGCCAACATGCGCACCTCGGCCCCTCGCGAGTCGACCGACTTCCCGCGCTCTTGCTTCAGGCCGACCTCGACATGAAAGGGGCCTCGATGCTTTCGCCGAGGACCGTGATCGAGCGGCTGGTCATCACTCTTTCCGCACCTCGCAAGGATTGAGTTCCACCTCGGTGTGCCGGAATCCGATCATGAACGCACCTCGGACGCTGATGCTTCTGGCGGTCCTTCCGCTCGTCGGGGCGATCCCCGAACGGTGTGAGTCGGGTACCGAGCCCACCGGGGCCGCCTTTCCGGTCGCACTGGCCTGGGGTGCCGACGGCCGACTGCGCGTCGCCCTCCGCGACGCGCGCAGTCTGACGGTCGTCGATCCCACCGACTGGGCCGTCAAGTCGCGACAGGACCTCCCGTTCCAGCCGTCGACCCTGACGCGTTCGGAGGACGGTCGAGGCTGGTTCGTCGGTGGAACCCAGGGGGAAGTGGCCTTCGTCCCGGAACGTGGTGAGCCCGCGATGATTCGCCAGGCGACGGGTCGTGGGCCGACCCGGGCGCTACCTCTGGGCGCGGACCGACTCGCCGTCGCCTCGCGATGGGACGATCAGCTTCGAATCCTCGACCTGTCGAGTCGCCGGGAGCGGCGGGCGATCCCGCTCGGGTTTCCTCCGGGCTCGATGGTTCGCGAACCGGGTGGTGGCCTCATCGTGGCGGACGCCTTTGGTCCTCGGGTGGCGCGCGTCGATCACGAATTGGGCACCCTTCAGGTCGTCACGATCGACGGCGTGAACCTCCGTGGCCTGACGATCGCCTCCGAGGGTCGGGAACTGCTTTTGGTTCACGCCTCACAGTACCAGGCCCTGCCGGTGACCAGCGCGAACCTCGACTGGGGTCTCATTCTTTCGAGCGGGCTCACCTCCCTGCGGCTCAGTGAATTCCAGGAGGGCGAAGCGGCCCCGAAGCCGCCGCGATTGAGGCTCACCCTGGACGGTTCCAAGCACGGCGCGGCGGACCCGTCGGCCCTGGCCTTGAGCCGAGACGGCTCGCAGGTCTTCGTCGCGGTCGCGGGGGCCCATCAGGTGCTCCGGACGCGTCGCGCATTCTCGGGACCGGCGACGCTGGGCGAGAATCAGGAGCTTGACGTCCGGCAGGTCGGTCAGATGCCCGTGGACCTGGCGATCGACCCTTCGGACCGATTTCTCGTCACGGCGGACGCGCTTTCGGACACGCTCACGGTCCTTCGCGTGGACGACCTCTCCCCGGTCGCTGTCGTCCCCCTCACGCCCAGGGACGCGGTACGGACCGCGGTCCAGCGTGGCGAGGGGATCTTTCATGACGCGAGACGGTCCCTCGATCGGTGGACGTCCTGCGCGAGCTGTCACCCGGAAGGGCACACCAACGGCCTGAATTTCGACACGCTGGGCGACGGGAGCTACGGGGCTGCGAAGAACACGCCGAGCTTGCTGGGAGTCGGGCAATCCCCCCCATATGGTTGGGTTGGGAACTTCGCGACC
>JBFWRA010000920.1:0-2971 GCA_050249155.1 Isosphaeraceae bacterium
GGTCGACGAGATCGCCTCGCGGGGGACCAGTCCGGTGAGCCCGGAGGTGGCGGTGATCGCGACGGCCCCGGAGAGGAAGGATCGACGATCGGGTCCGGTCATGTCGGCACCAGGTGGTCAGGGATCGAACGGCGTCGTGGGAGAGGTCAGCCAGAGCACCGCCGGGCCGTCCTTGGACGCCGGGAACGTCGCCATTGTACCTCCCTGGACGATCGCGCCGAGTGGCCGCACCTCGCCTGTCCTGGGATCGACCCGCGACACGACCAGCGAGCCAGCCTCGGGTGGAAGGGCCAATCGTGGCGTCTCGCCCTGCCCCGCGTAGATCAGGTAGTTCCTCCCCGGTTCGGCCAGGACCCAGCTCCTGTCCTGGGAGCCGGCGTGGCCGGCCGGTCGAAGCCGGGGGAGAACCTCGATGAGTCGCCGATCGGTCTCCCGGGGGAGCGGAGGAATCGAGCCTCCCGCCGCGAGGGTGGACCAACCGTCATCGGGCCCGCCGCTGAAGATCAACGCCTTGTCGGGATGGCGCTCGCGATACTCGCGGACCTGTCGGGCCGATTGCTCGGTCGACCGCTTCCTCGACCCTTTCCATTCCCGGAGTTGCTGCCGGGGTGCCAGGCTCCGGCCCCCCTCGGGCGCGTAGAGAGTGCCGTCGGCCGCGTACCACCAGTACTTCAACTCGACGACCGAGACCGCCGGGCCTCGGACCGGGTCGGTCAGGATCGCGTCCTGAACGTCCTTCGTCGCGCCCAGCCCCACCAGGACGTCGCGTCCCTTCTCTCGCTCCCATTCGGTCACGGTGTCGAGCCAGAACCGGGCGAACTCGACCGGCCCGGTGTACTCCTCCCCCAGCGTGAAGATCACGTTGGGATAGGGGCCGAGAACGTCGAGGCATTCGCGAATGTACGCGCGATGGAGTCGCCTCCGAACGGGGTGGCTCGTGTCGTAAAAGTCCTCGGCCATGAAGATGCGTTTGCCGCCGACATAGGTGGGCGGCTCGGGAAACCCGGTCTCCTGAAGGCAGTTGGCCGGCCGCCAGGGGAAGTCCGCCCAGTGCGCCCCAGCCTCGATGACGTTGTGCTGGAAGTAGGCTCGATGGATCAGGACGATCCCCTCGCGGCCGCAGCGCCTGGCGAACTCGGCCAGCCGATCGAAGTACCAGGGATTGAACCTTTCGAGGTCGTAACGGCTCAGCCCATCCCAGGCCAAGCCCTTGCCGCTCCGAGCCCACGGTTGCTCATAAAATGGTGGCCAGACGTCGGAATCGACGCGACGGATCATCTGGTGATCGTCGCGGCGGCGGTCGTACCAGAGCCCCCAGTGGTGTTCGAGCGCGGCGGTTCCAGTGCGTTGAAGCGTGGCCGCCAGCGCGCCAAGGTCGTCGGTGAACCCCGGGCCGTCGCGACCGGGGACGAACCGGGTCAGGCCGACGCCGAACTCGTTCGCTCGGCGAGGCAGGACGCTCCCGCGCCACCATGTCGTTCCGGTCCGGGTTCCCGAGAGGAGCGCGCCGCCGACGGTCAACCAGCCGTCACGAAGCGCTAGCGGGCGAGTCGGCTCGGGAACTTCGGGAATGCTCGCGGGCTCGGCTTCCAGGGCCGGCTCGGGTTCGGCATCGACGCTGGGAATCTCCGCGGGCTCCAGGGCCTTGAGCGCGGCCTCGCCGAGCCGTTCGGCGAGCTGGGCCTGGTAGAGGCTGGCTGGTCGCACGAACTCGTTGGGCGCTTGCCATTCGCCGTCGCCGTAAAACTGTCCCCAGCAGCCGATGGCCCAGTTGTGAGCACCGGGCGGCCTCCGGCAGATGATCGCCGACGCCGAGCACTGCCAGAGCACGCCGTTGCCCGAGGCCCAGCCGGTCCCCTGTCCATCGGTCTCGCGGTTGGTCAACGCCAGCCCCGCGCCGTCGATCCGAACGTTGTCGTAGAGCACGCCCGAGGCCCAGCTTCCCCACGGGCCACTGAAGCCCAGCGCGCCGACCGACTCGCAACGCACGAACGCGTTTGGCCCCGCGGCCAGCGGTCCGACTGTGAAGTCGTGCCGTCCCCCCTCGGATCGACAGCGCAGGAAGAGGGTCGATTGCCCCGAGGTCTCGAAGGCGTGCCGCCGGTGTCCCGCGACTTCCGAGACCGGATCGACCGAGACGCAGTCCTCCACCGTCACCCGACGCGCGCCGTCGAGCACGCGCACGGCCGACCCCGCGAAGTGCGCGGCCGACAGGCGACGGACCCAGGCGTTCTCGGCACGGTCGATCCGAACCGCGTCCCAGGCGTGTTCCTCGTCATGGGGATTCCCACGGTCGTGGTCCGACTCACAGCGCAGATTCTCGACTCCGACCTGGACGACGCGGTTCACGACGGCGCGGCGTTCCAACGTCGCTCCGCCGAGGGACTGGTCGATCGCGGTGGTCAGCGGCGCGTCGAGCGTGACGACCGTTCCCTCGACCTTGACGACCTGGCGGTCGGCCCGAATCTCCATCACGCCGGGCCGCCAGTCGAGCGAGCCCTCGTAGCCCAGCGGGAACCGATTCATCCCCAGCGCCGAGATCCAATCGGCGGTTCCGGGACGAACCAGGACCACCGCGTCACCCCGCTTGAGGTCCCCAGGCCGGTCAACCCGCACCCGATTCGCGCCGACCGGAGCGTAGGCATCCACGATTTTGTACGTTTCGACCGGACCCCGCGGCGCCTCGGTCGGCCCTTCGATCCGGATCAAGGGTCGTCGTCCCTGGCCGGTGGCGACGAGGACGGTGCCCCCCGGGCCGTTCCCTCGCCCCCGAAGCACGACCCCGCTCGTCTTGATCCACAGGCCGCCGCCGATCTCGTACCGGCCTGGCGCCAGCGCGACGACCCCCCGAAAACCCGTGGGCCCCTCGGGAAGTCGCCCGACCTGATCGATGGCCGCCTGAATCCGGGCCGTGTCGTCCCCAGGGCCTGGGGAAACCACGATCCGGACCGGGGGCGAGGGGATCACCACC
>JBFWRA010000921.1:0-2965 GCA_050249155.1 Isosphaeraceae bacterium
CCCCGCCTCGATGAGCGTCTCGAACCCCATCTTGACCAGGGCGCTGACGCCGCCGCAAAGGACGACCTGTTCACCGAACAGGTCGGCCTCGGTCTCCTCGGCGAACGTCGTTTGAAGAATCCCGCCGCGGCTGCCGCCGATCCCCTTGGCGTACGCCAGCGCCAGGGCCTTGCCCTGGGGCGAGGTCGTCTCGGTGGTGGCGATCAGGCAGGGGACGCCCCCTCCCTTGACGAACTCGCTGCGGACCAGGTGCCCCGGACCTTTCGGGGCCACCAGGGCGCAATCGACCCCCTCGGGCGGGACCACCTGGCCAAAGTGGATGATTAACCCGTGCGAGCAGAGCAGCAGGTTCCCCGGCTTGAGGTGCGGCCTGATATCCCTGGCGTACACGTCCCCTTGCACCTCGTCGGGCAGAAGCACGTTGACCAGGTCGCCCGCCTCGGCGGCCTCCGCGGCGGACACGGGGGAGAACCCGTCCTTCACCGCCAGGTCGTAATTGGCGGAGCCGGGACGCTGGCCGACCACGACCTGGCAGCCGGAATCGCGAAGGTTCTGGGCCTGGGCGTGCCCCTGGCTCCCATAGCCAATGACGGCGATCGTCTTCCCCTTGAGAAGGCCCAGGTCACAGTCCTGGTCGTAGTACATCGTGGCCGGCATCGACGGTCCCTTCAGTTCGATCGGTTGGAAAAGTGGGGAGTGCGGGGACGGACGGAACGCGCGAGTTCAACGCCCCGACCGATATCCTTCAACGACAAACCATGCCTTCCATCGTCGCCTACCTCGTCTTTCCCGGTCGACGTCGGGCGGGCCCACGAGGTGACGGGAGGCGTCGACCGGTTTTGATTCTCTGGCGGAACGGGGCGGGGCGGGGCGGACCGAGCCGAAAGGCGAAAACCGGCTCGGCCCGCGACGCGACTCGCCTCACAGGTGGGAGTGCCCGACGATCGAGGCGGATTCCTCGGGATCGGTCATGGTCGCCTCGGTGCCCAGGTCGGATTCCGAGGTGGCCGCGGAACTCAGCCCGCGGACCAGGGCGATTCGACCGGTTCGGGCCAGCTCGAGGATCCCGTACGGGCGGACCGCCTCGACGAACGCCTCGATCTTCTTCTCCTGCCCCGAGATTTCCACCATCAGCTGGTCGGGGCTCACGTCCACGATCCTGGCTCGAAAGATCTCCACGAGTCCCTGGATCTCGGCCCGGAGTTCCGGTGTGGCGCTCACCTTCAGGAGCATGAGGTCGCGTTCCACGTAGTCTTCCCGGGAGATGTCCTGAACCCGGACGACCGTCACGATCTTCTCAAGCTGCTTCCGGACCTGTTCCAGGTGCCGGTCGTCCCCCATCACGACGACGGTGATCCGGGAAATCCGAGGGTCTTCCGTCTCGCCGACGGCCAGGCTTTCAATGTTGAAACCCCGCGAGGCGAACATGCCCGAGACCTGCGCGAGAACGCCGGGACGGTTCTGCACCAGCGCCGAAAGCACATGCCTGATCCGACCAGACCCCGTACCGCCACTCACAGACGCCATGACGAACCTGTCCTTCGCTTCCCAATCGCGCTCGACGCGAACGCCTCGGTCTCAAAGATTGATTCGGGATCGATCAATGTACCTTCGGGCACGCCCATCCGCAAGGGGCGCGGCGGCCCGAAACGAGGTCCGCGGCGAGCCGGGGGCTCCCCTCAAGGCTGACGCAACTCCCAGCGCTCTCCAAAGAATCCCGCGTCGACCACCTTCCCTGGAGAACGCGCGTCCGGAGCCTGGCCCAGGTCGATCACCGCCCAGTCGGGCAGCTTCGGCACCTGTCTCGCATTATTCAAATAATCATATTCTCTAAATGTGAATCCGCTGTTCAGAACGAGATAGCGCGACGGGTTCGCCGGGTTCGGGTGAATCGCGGCCAGGACGTGCCCCGACGCGTCGAACGTCTTCCCGCCGACCTTGATCGACGCGCCGTCCCAGCCGATCGGACCATTCCAGCGTTTGATCCACGTGTTGCTCTCGGGGTCTCCCCAGACCGCGAGATTCGAGGACTGGACCATTTCCTCGGTCACGGCGACATCGTCGACCACCCGCGCGTCGCCGCGGAATTGGCGACGCCAGTGCTCCACGGCCCTGGCCAGTTCCGCGTCGACCCAGGCCTGGACCCTGGGGTGCCGGCTCGTTCCGGTCGGTCGCACGAACACGAATGAATCCATGAACGCGTCGTCGATCGGCCCTTGAAGCCCGTGCCGCTTGCTCGGACCTTCGCTCGATGGTTTACCAGGCTTCCAGGTTCCTTCGTCGTGATGGTAGGAGGCGGTCCAGGATCGGTCCGAGAACGTCGGGGCCTGGGGCGTCGCCGCGCCGTCGATCACGACGCTCACCGGTTTCCCAGGCTCGAACGGCGCGGTGCCCGGCGCGAAGTCGAGAGTGAACGCCTCGACGTTTCTCACGCGCACGTCGATCACGTTGCCAGGCGCGAGCGCCGCGTCGATCCGCGCTTCGCTCCAGTGTTCGCCGAGCCGATCGACGGTCACCCAGTGAGAACGGTCGTATCGAAGGGTGTAGGTTGTGAAATGAACCTCGCGGGGGACGTGCTCACGGCCGATTCTCGCCAGGCTGGCCAGGCGACGATCCACCTCGGTCCTGGCGTCGGGGTGGTAGGCGTGCCTGGTCCCCGGGCCGATCACGTGGACCAACTTGATCCCCTGTCCGGCGAGCGCTTCCTCCATCACGTCGGCCGCCTGCTTCTGCGTGTCGAGCGCGCCGCTGTAGGCGACCGTCGGGCACTGGGCCAGGTTCGAGGCCCAGCGGTCGCAGTCGTAGAGGTTCCAGAGTTTCCGCTCGTACCAGGTTGGGGCGAGGGTCTCGCGCTGAAAGACCTTGAGGAAGCGCGGCGTCTCCGAGAAGCCCGCGCCGGGGTTCGCGGCGAACCAACGATCGGGGTAGTGGACCGCGACGTGCCAGGCGGCCGCCCCTCCCATCG
>JBFWRA010000922.1:0-2961 GCA_050249155.1 Isosphaeraceae bacterium
CCGCTAAACTGTGCGCCAAACCTTTGGCCGCGGACACGGTTTCGCGTACGAACCCGTGGCACCCAGCCGGCAAACTTGCCAATTTTGAATCTAGTAACGGCCCGCCTGGTCGAACGTTCGTACTCGATTCGCGGAAATCACGGTCCCGGATGACGCTCAAGGCCCGCCCGACTCGTGGAAGACTGGCCCCCTCGCCGACGGGGGGATTGCACCTTGGACACGCGCGGACCTTCCTGCTGGCCTGGTTGACGGCCAGAAGCCAGGGGGGGCGGGTGATCCTCCGGATCGAGGACCTCGACGCGACCAGGACCCGGGCCGAGGCGGTCGACGGGGCCGTGGAGGACCTCCGATGGCTCGGGCTCCACTGGGACGAGGGGCCCGATCGCGGCGGACCTTTTGGTCCCTACGTCCAGTCGGAGCGGAAGGACGCCTACCAGGATTCCCTCGAAGTCCTCAAACAGGCCGAGCGGGTCTACCCCTGCACCTGCACCCGAGCGGAGATCGCCAGGTTCGCCTCGGCTCCCCATTCCGAGGACGAGGGCCCCACCTATCCCGGGATCTGCGCCCATCGCCGGGCGACCGACGCGGGGTCGCTGGGGGGACGCCCGTTCGCCTGGCGGTTCCGGGTTCCCGAGGGACCGGTCGACTGGGAGGATCTTTGGCTGGGAAGGGTCGAGATCGACCCTTCGAAGGTTGGGGGAGACTTCCTCGTGGCCAGGGAAGGGGTGGGGCCGTCGTACCAACTGGCGGTCGTCCATGACGACGCCACGATGGGGGTGACCCAGGTCGTCCGGGGAGACGACCTCGCGCCGAGCACCCCCCGGCAGATCCTGCTCTACCGGGCGCTGGGACGAGAGGTCCCGGAGTTCGGCCACGTCGGGCTGGTCCTGGGCCCCGACGGCCGCCGCCTGGCCAAGCGCGACGGTTCGATCAAGCTCCGGGCGCTGAGGGACGCGGGACTCGCGCCCGAGGCACTGGTGGGCTGGTTGGCCAGAACGCTCGGGCAGTCCGGCCAGGGGCTGACGACCCCAGAGCAGGCGCTCCAAACCTTCGACCCGAGGGCCGTTCCGACCGGCCCTCACACGATCGACGCGACGAGCATGGCTCACCTACTCTCGGGTCGGACCCCGCCTTGAGTGAGGAACGGGCAGGGAATCATTTTCCGACGATCGTTCCCCAGGGTTCCCGGGTCCAAGCTCGCGTGACCCGGACAGGCCTTCGATTCCCGATTCGACCCCGGATCGACCCGAGCCGCTTCGGGACGAATCGTTTGAATCCACGGCCAGGGCGATTCCGGGCCACGCTTCGCTTTGACCCGGGCACCCAGTCCCCTGGACCTCGGGAAGTGACTGCGCGCTGGGTTTTTGCCGGTCAACCCGGTTCGGCGCGCTTCGCCCTGGCCAGCTTCGAGTGAAACCGGCCGTAACCGAAGTAGATCGTCAGGCCGATGAGCAGCCAGACGCCCAGCCGAAGCCAGTTGTCCCTGCCCAGCGAGAACATCAGCCAGCCATTGACCAGGATGCCCATCGCGGCCATGAACGGCAGGAACGGCACCCGAAAAGGTCGGGTGATCTCGGGGTGGCTCACCCTCAAGATCCAGACCGAGACGCAGACGATCACGAAGGCGAAGAGGGTGCCGATGCTGACCAGCTCCGCGAGAAAACCGAGCGGGGCGAGCGCTCCGCTGATTCCGACCCCCGCGCCGACGAGGATCGTCGACTTCCAGGGGGTCCGGAACCTGGGATGGACCGCGGCGAAGAAGGACTCGGGCAGCAGCCCGTCGCGCGACATCGCCAGCAGAATCCGGGGCTGGCTGAGCGTGCTCACCAGCAGAGCGCTGGTGAGACCGGTCAGGATGCCCGTGGTGATCATCGCCGTCGCGAAGTTCATCCCCTTGGCCCGGAACGCGGCCGAGAGCGGGGCGCGGACGTCGATCTGGGCGTAGGGGACCATCCCGGTCAGCACCGCGGCGACTCCGATATAAAGCACGGTGCAGACCAGAAGCGCCCCGAAGATCCCGAACGTCAGGTCACGTTGAGGGTTGCGCGCCTCCTCGGCGTGGGTCGAGATCGAGTCGAACCCGATGTAGGCGAAGAAGATTCGAGCGGCCCCCTCGGCCACCCCCTTCCATCCCTTCTCCTTGTGGAGGAAGGGCTGCCAGTTGGCGGGGTCCAGGCAGGTCGCCCCCACGCCGATGATGGTGAGGATCACCCCGACGTTGAGGACCACCATCGCCGCGTTGAACCCCGCGCTCTCCCTCACGCCGATCACCAGGATGATCGTGATCAGCACGGATATCACCAGGGCGGGAAGGTTGAACCAGGCCTGGACCTGCTCGCCGGTGGACAGCGTGACCATCCTCGCGATGAACTCCCCCTTGGAGTAGTCGTAGTCCCAGGGAGAACCGAGGAACCGCGGGTCCATCGCGATCCCCAAAACGTTCTGGACCAGCTCGGTGAAGTAGTTCGACCAGCCGTTGGCCACCACCGCCGAGCCGATCGCGTACTCCAGAATCAGGTCCCAACCGATGACCCAGGCGATCAGTTCGCCGAGCGTGGCGTAAGCGTATGTGTAGGCGCTGCCAGCCACGGGCACCATGCTCGCGAGTTCGGAGTAGCAAAGCGCCGCGAAGCCGCAGCCGACGGCCGCGAGCACGAAGGACAGCACCAGCGCGGGGCCCGCGTAATTGGCGGCGACCTCGCCGGTGAGGACGTAGATCCCGGTCCCGATCGTCGCGCCGATGCCCAGCGACATCAGGGCGAACGGACCCAGGACGCGGTGCAGCCGTTCGCCCCCCTCCATCTCCGCGAGAAGCGTGTCGATCGGCTTTCGGGCGAACCATTGGGAGAAGGGTCGCTGCATGAGCGTCCTGCGCGGTGTCTGAGGAAGTGGACGGTCGGGGCGCTGGGCGCGCCTCGGGAGAGGCCCGGCCAGACAAGGAAGGGCTTACCTTACGAAACC
>JBFWRA010000923.1:0-2961 GCA_050249155.1 Isosphaeraceae bacterium
AGGACGAACGTGTCGCCCGCGTCGGTGGTCTTCATGTCGAAGACCGTGAGCAGATTGGGACACTTCAGATTCATGCACTGCTTGACGCCCCGGCTTTCGACGTCGAGATTGCGCAGGATGAGCTTCAGGGCCACTTCCTTGCCGGCGTCGGACGTGGCGTAGTAGACCTCTCCGAACCCGCCGCGGCCGATGGCGCGCTTGATGGTGTAGCCGTCGAGGGGCCGGGCGCCGGAGGAGAAGGTGTAGCGCCCGGTGGTCGAGGGAGGCGTCATCATGGGCTTGGGCCTTTCGTCGAACCCTTCGGGCCGATGGTCCCGAAACGCTCCGCGATCCTGGCCGTCGGGGTGGGGCGGGTCGGTGGAGGAACCGTCGTCGCGATAGACGACCGTCTCGTCCATGTTCGGGCCACGCTGGTCGGGAGCTGTCGCCATCATCGTATGCCCTCTGCGTTCCCCAAGGAACCGCCAACCTCGGCCCTGATCGTGGGTTCTGGCCACGGGATCGGCCGGAATCGCGTCGGCGAGCGGTCTTGAGACGGCCCTCGCTCGCGAACCGATCTCATCTCGAACACGATCGTGGTCCACCGGAGCGGACCCTGCCAATTGGGACGGAAAGACCACGGCCAAGTCGCCTAAGTCGTTTTCGATTCCAGCGATTCGAGGCTGAAGGAGAAGCCGTCTCCCAGAACGCTCGAACGCAACGTGAGAGGGGCCCTCGCCGAACAGGCCCCGCCATCGACCTCGAACCCGCCGGCCGCCCGGCACCAGAGCCCGCTCCCTTGCCGATAGAGCACGACGGGGTCTCGCAGTCTGGGAGACACCACGTGCGACTGACTCGAACCGCCGATCACACAGGTGTCGGCCATGAACAGGATGCCGTCGACCGCCAGGGGGAGCCTGTGTCGACTGAGCACCGTCAATCGCGCCGTGCTGCTCACGGGACTGGGCTGGCGGAACTCCAACTCGACGGTGTCGCCCAGTCGGATCACGTCACCGTCGCGGAGCGTGGCCGACTCGACCGCTCCGCCGTTGATGAACGTCGGCCGGTGCGCCCGGAGAACGTAGCCCTCGCCGTCGCGTCGAACCGTGGCGTGTTTGCGCGAGAGATCCCCCATCAAGGGTACGTCCGCGTCGCTGTCGTGACCGGCTCGGCCGAGGACCAACTCGTCGTCAAGACACACGAGATATCCGCCGACGGCGTCGACCCAGAGCAAGAACCGACCCGAAAGCCCTCCCTCGGCGCGGCGCGCGGGGCCGACGGGCGCGGGTCTCGGCTCCGCGTTGCGCCAGGCGATCGGAACGACCTCGTGGGATGCCGGGGCGTTGGTCGCCGCGACGTCGTCGAGGGAGGGTCGTCGGCCGGGGGAGGACTGGGGGACCCGCATGCCGCGGCCCGGGATCGCTCCGGCGGCCGGGGCGATCGCGGCGATCTGCTGCCAGGCGCGGGTCCTGGCCTGTCGCGCCGCGGGATGCTCGGGAACCGTCTCCAGCACGGCCTCGGCGGTGTTCAGCACTTCGGCCCACGCCCCTTTCTCGAGCGCGGCGTAGAGGGCCTCGACCTTCGGAGCGGCGGCTTTTTGCCGGGCTTCCAGGTCGCGACGGGCGGCGGCGAGGGCGGTGGAGGCCGCTCCCGCGGCCAGTCGATCGGCACGGTCGAGGTGGTCGTGGGCCCTGCCGAACTCGCCGCGTCGCGACTCGTCCAGCGCGGTCTGCCAGGCCTCGGCGATTTCCCTGGTGCGTCGAAGGGACGGGCCGCCGATCTTGTGACGGTTCAGCGTTTCGATTCGATCCACCACTCGGCCTGGCTCACCGGCGTCCAGGTCGCCGCGGACCTCGCCGCTGATCTGGTCGGCCAGCTTGAGTCGCGCGGCGGCCAGAGAGTCGGGGGCCGCGCCAAGCCGCTCGGCCAGTCCCAGGTCCTCGACCGCGCCGTCCAGGTCGTCCGCCGCGCCGCGACGTTCGGCCCTGGCGATCAATTCAAGGGCCAGCCGACCGCGCAGGTGAAGGGTCTGGTGGTGGTCGGCCACTTCCGGCCTGGTGGTCAGGGCCAGCGCCTCGTCGAAGCGCCCGGCCCTGGCCGCGTCCTCGGCCTGTCGCAAGACGATACGCCATTGTCCCAGCATGGTTGACTCGCCGCCCGATTGGACCATGGGGTTTCCGCTCCGCCAGGATACGCCGGGGTGCGGAGTCCGCTGAACTCCCGGAACCTCGATCCGATCCACCGCCACCCCGCCACGCCCCGTTCCATCCTCGTTCCGGGCCCCATGCCCGGTCTGTCACTTCGCTTGAACCAGGCCTCACTCACCGAAAATCGCCGGGAAGCGTTGGGTTCGTTGGGTCTCAGTCATTGTGACGCCCGCCCCGGGCCAGGGCCGGGTGGGCCTTGGCGACGGGGCGGAGGCCCTTGAGTCGTCACACCGAGAGTGAAGGGTCGGGACCGGCCGGGAGGATTCTTTTCCGTCGAACCCCAACCCAGCCGGCGGACCCGCCTCCACCCGATCGCTCGGGTCAGAGGCTCTTTTTGTCGAAGCTGGCGGGGGCCTGCTGGGCATCCGCGCCAAACTTGCTATCGAATTCCTTCAGGACGTCGCGGTCGCCGCTCAGGGTCGTCGGAGCCGGACCACCGGAGAAGTGTCCTTCCATCTCGGCCAGTCGGGTCTTGACCTCGAGACGCTTCTCCAGGTCGGCGACGGTCGCCTTGGCGCGGGCCAGAGCGCTATCGTCGAAGTGGAACTCGTTGGTGGCCTCGGTCGCTTCGATCGACTGAAGCTTGGCCTGGATGCTCTCCACCTGCGCCGCCAGGGCCCGCTTCTGGGCGTTCATCTGCTGAAGCTTGAGCCGGGCGGCCTCGACGGCCATCTGCCGCGACTTCAGCGTCTCTTCCTTTTGCTTGAGGATGTCGGTCACGAACGCGTAGTGGTCCATCCTCGCGGCGAGGTCGGCCTTGACCTCCGTATCCGTC
>JBFWRA010000924.1:0-2956 GCA_050249155.1 Isosphaeraceae bacterium
GCGCGCCCCAGGGGATCAACGGCTGGGAGACCCTGGGTTATCGCGGGCCGGAGCCCGCGCGGGACGGAAAAATTAATCATTACGTATTTACATTATTCGCGCTGGACGCGCCGCTTCTTTTGGTTCCCGGGCTGACCAGGCGGTCGCTTCAGCGGGCGATGTTCGGCCACGTCCTCGGCCGCGCCGAGACGTCGGGCACCTATCCCCCGGCGGGCCTCGCGGACCCGGGAGCTTGAGGAGAATCGCATGTCGGAATCCAACAGGCCCTGGGACGTCGCGCGGGAGTTCCTCGGAGCGGCGATCGGCGCCGTCGCGGGTCATTACCTGTTCGGTTGGATCGTGGGCCAGGGTTTCTACGCCATGATCCTTCCCGGAGCGGCGCTCGGCCTGGGTTGCGCCCTGGTGGCGCGCCGGCCCTCCCAGCGCCGGGGGGTGCTCTGCGCGCTGGGGGCGGTGCTGCTGGGCTTCCACACCGAGTGGTCCTTTTTTCCATTTCGCGACGATCGAAGCCTGGGATACTTCGTACGGAACCTGACGGATCTCTCCTCGATCAGCTTCGTCATGATCGCCATCGGGGCCGCCGTGGCGTACTACCTCGCCAAGGACGCCGGGTTCTCGACGATCGGCCGGGCGGAGCCGCGCCCTTGAGTCGTCCTGGTTCCCTCGCGCCTTCCCGCGGTTAGAATTCATTCGAACGATCCGCTCTCCCACGTACCCCTCTCCAGACCGAGGGAGCCCCGCATGTCGACCACCGCGCCCGATCGCGAAGCCGAGGCCCTCCGCGCTCAGCAAATGGCTCAGGCCGAAGAGCTTCTGTTCTCTGGGCCGCAACGCGAAGGGTTCGCCAAGGCGCTCTTCCGAGGGGAATTCCACCCGGAGGGGGTCTTCCCCTACCCCGAGCTTCCCCCCGCCGAGAAAACCGAGGCCGAGGCGGCCGCCGCCCGAGTCAAGGCGTTCGCCATCGCCGAGATCGACCCCGTTGCCATCGACCGCGACGCCGACATTCCCCCCAGGGTCGTCGAAGGGCTCGCCCGGCTCGGCGTCATGGGAATGACCGCTCCGAAGAAATTCGGAGGGCAGGGGTTCTCGCAGTCGGCCTATTGCAAGGTGATGGAGGTCATCGGGGGGCATTGCGCCTCGACGGCCGTCTTCGTCAACGCGCACCACTCGATCGGGATTCGCGCCCTGCTGCTGTTCGGGACCCCCGAGCAACAGGCTCGGTGGCTCCCCCCGCTGTGTCGGGCCGAGAAGCTCGGCGCCTTCGCCTTGACCGAGACCGAGGCCGGCTCGGACGCCAGCAACGTGCGAACCGAGGCGGTCCCCTCCGAGGACGGTCGGACCTATCGACTCACCGGAACCAAACGCTACATCACCAACGGCGCGATCGCCGACGTGCTGACCGTGATGGCCAGGACGCCGGACCCCAAGGGAGGCGACTCGAAGGTCACCGCCTTCCTCGTCACCCCCGACATGCCCGGCTTCGAGGTCGTCGAGGCCCGGATGGACAAGTGCGGCATCCGGGGCACGGCGACGGCGAAACTGGCCTTCCATGACATGCCGGTACCCGCCGAGAACGTCCTGGGCCCGCTCGGCAAGGGACTGAGGGTCGCCCTGACCGTGCTCGACTTCGGCAGGACGACCTTCGGGGCCAGTTGCACGGGGATGTCCAAGACCCTGCTGGCCGCCGCGGTCCGCCACGCCAAGCGCCGCCGACAGTTCGGCAAGGCCCTGGCCGAGTTGGAGTTGATCCAGAAGAAGATCGCCGAGCTGGCCGCGCACTCGTACGCCATGGAGGCGACCACCTACCAGACCGCCGCGCTGATCGACCGAGGGACCGAGGACTTCATGCTGGAGACCGCGATTCTCAAGGTCTTCTCGACCGAGGTCCTCTGGCAAGGCTCGTACGAGGTCCTTCAGATCCACGGCGGGCAGGGCTACTTCACGGACGAACCCTACGAACGAATCATGCGTGACTGCCGGATCAACACGATCGGCGAAGGGGCCAACGAGGTCCTCAAGGCGTTCATCGCCCTGGTGGGCATGCGCGACGTCGCGGAGGGGTTCAAGACCACCCTGGAAGGTCTGAAGTCCCCCTCGCGGTTCGCCTCGACGCTCTGGACCTTTGGCAAGGGACGCATCGCGAGAGCGACCCATTTTCCCCAGGTTCCCATCCAATCGCCCGAACTCCGGGCGGACGCCGACCTCCTGGCCCGACAGGTGGGCCAGTTCGGCAGGGCGATCGAGCGTGCCCTCTTTCGGCATCGCGAGGCCATCCTCGACCGCCAGTACGTCCAGGAGCGGCTCGCCGACGCGGCGATCGCGCTGTTCACGGCGTCCTGCACCCTGGCGAGGCTCGATCGCGAGCTCACGACACGAACCGGGACCGAGGCCCAACGGGCGGCGGGTCGGCATTACCTGGCGATGGCCCGGCGGAACTTCGATCGAGCGATCCGGGGCCTCGACCGCAACGACGACGAATCGTCGACGCGCGCGGCGCTGGCGAACCTGGCGGCCTTCGACTGACCAGGAAGCGCCTCCGGCGGTGATTTCGCCTATTATGACTCAATGGCGACGCTCATCGCCTGACATGGCCTCGCGATCGCGCGGGCCATGCCCGGACGCCGTCGGCTGAGGGGGCACGTTCTCTTTCTTAAACGTCCCTGATGATTTCGTTCTACGCTGGAGGATGGTGGGCGATCGACCTCCCGGAACGGGTCGAGCTCATCGAACGGCGTCAGGGGCGAAACCATGAGCTTTCCCGTTCGGATCGTGTGCCGAGGCTGCTTGCAAAGCCTGGATCTGGGTCCGGACCTTTACGGCCGGAGACCGACGGTCTGTCCCTCGTGTGGCAAGACGATCGACAGCGCTCTGAGCGAGCTGGAGACCCCGACGTCGGGCTTCGTGCCCCCGGGACCGACCGGGGAGTTTTCGAGCATGGGATCGGGTGCGGTCAGAT
>JBFWRA010000925.1:0-2956 GCA_050249155.1 Isosphaeraceae bacterium
GGCCACGGTCCGGGCGGCCTGGAGCGGGGGGCTGCCGGAGGCGCTCGGGGAGGTCGCCTTCACGGCGGATTCTCCGGTCATCGACGGGGGAAGTTCCGGAAGATTGTCGAGGATGTCGTCGCTCTTCTCATCCGTTTTCACCGGCGGTGCCGTGGTTACGGGCTTCGGCGAGGACGACAGGGACGCCCGACTCGAGCTCAGGTCTCTCGGGGCCACGATCGGGGCCGGTTTGACCACCGTGACCAGGGGTCGGCTTGACGGCGGAAGCGTCGGCGACGGTGTGGCGGGAGCGACCACGGGCCGCTCGTGACTGGCCAGGGTGACGGGGTTCGAGACCCTCGCGAGATCGATCCTGGCCAGGGCGTCGCGAGCCGCGGTCAACTGAGGCTGCCGGGCGAGGGCGGCCTCGTAGTGGCGTCGAGCCTCCTCGGTCTTGCCCATCGCGGCCAGGATGAAGCCCAGGTTCGCCTCGCCGACGGCCGGGCCTCCCGCCCTGCTGAGGGCGGTCAGGGCCTCCTCCTCCTTGCCCGCGGCCGCCAGGGCCAGGCCCATGTTCGTGAGGATCTTGGGGTTGCCGGGGTCCAGCGACTCGGCCGTCTTGAACGCGAGTTCCGCGTCGGAGAGCCGTTGCTGGAGGTAGTAGCTATAGCCGACGTCATTCCAGACCTTCGCGTCCTTGGGCGCGAGCTCGAGCGCCTTGCGATAGTGCGTGTCGGCCTGCGCGAACTGCCCCTTGCGGTCGTAGGCCCCTCCCATCCGTCGCTCCGCCAGGGCGCGGTGGTTCGGACCCAGCGGGGAAGGGCCCAGGAGCCCTCCCTTCTTCTCGCCCAGCTCCGCGGCCTTCTCGTACTCGGCGACGGCGGCGTCGAAGTCTCCCCGAGACTCGTAGACCTTGCCAAGCTCGACGTGGACGTTGAACTTCTGCTCGGGGCTCATCTCCCTGGTGAAGTCTGTCTTCGAGGCGAACGGGTTCTCGGTGTCGCCGTCCATGGTCGGCATCATCGAGCTTTGTTTCGGCTCATGCTTGTCCTTGACGGTCATGCAGCCGGTCAATCCCGTCGCGAGGAGTCCGGCCAGGGTGAGGGCTCCGAGCCGTGCCAGGTCCTTCCCAGGGCGGTCCAGAGGAGGAAGACCCTCCTCGGTTCGCTTGAGCGTCGTCATGTCAGGGGGCTCCTCCACCAGCCGAACTGAACGTCGCCGACTGCGCGGGGCTCAAGGTGTAGGTCAAGGGGGCGTGTTGCTGCCGGGTGATCAGGACGTTGTAATTGTTGGCCGCTTCCGGTCCGCTCATGCCGGGATAGGGCGACGGACCCAGGATGACGCGCTCCGGAATCGAAGGCGCGCCCACGCTTTGGAGCAACGCCACGATCGCCTCGCGGCGCGACTCTCCCAGACCTGGCTGGTCGGGACTCCACTCGATCATGACCGGCCCAGGGTACGACTTCAGCCGAGCGGCCATGATATTGAACCGCGACGCTCCACCAGGAGAGAGCCGGTTCGATCCGTCGAGGAAGTCCGACCGGTAAAGCGTGAATCGGTGCGGGTCGGCCTTGGCCCGCATCACCCGCCAGTTGTCGCGAATGTAAAACCCCAGCGGAGGCTCGACGAACTCCTCCGGATAACCGATCCAGTTGTCCTGAAGGAAATGAAACGTGTGAAGGGCCGCCCCCTTGATCGGTCCCACGGGTCGCGAGGCGACGTGGGGCGCGGGCCCCGTCGCGGGCACGGGCACCTGGGCCCAGACGCTGGTCGCCAGCAGACCACTCGCCAGGCCACTGGCCGACCAGAAGATCCATACCCGATCCATCCGCATCTCGTCCTCCTTGACCGGCCCGGGGCCGGGTCGCGACCGTCCTTGGTATCGCCGCCGGACCGATCAGTCGGCATGGCCGTGGGGACCAATCACCCACTTGGCCTCGCTCGTGAAGTGCTTCATCACGTTCAGAGGGTCATGTTCGCGGACCGTCGAGCGGAATCCTCTGCCCAGCTTCCCCTCGATCCTTCCCAGGAAATAGAATTCGTAATCGTTGGGTTCGTTCAGGCGGTCGCCGGGCGCGGGTCCAACGTCACCCGGGTCCATCGGCGCGATGATTTCCGGGGTGACCAGCACCACCAACTCGGTCTCCACCGTCTCGACCCGATTGGAGCTGAACCAGGGTCCGACGATCGGCAAATCACCGAGGCCAGGAATCCGGACGGTCCGGCCGTTGGTTCGGTTCTCGAGCAGCCCGGCGATCGCCAGGGTCTGCCCTTCCCGCAATTCCACCACCGTTCGGGCGCTCCGCTGGTTGATCGCGGGCACCTGGCCTCCGTTGACCGTCGTTCCGCCCGCGAAGTTGAGCTGACTGAAGACCGGTTCCACGTCCAGCCGGATCACGTCGTTGTCGAGGATATGCGGCAGGAAGCTGAGAATCGCTCCGAAATTCGCGAACTGAACGGTCACGACCGCCGTTCCGCCAGGAATCGAGGAACTCTGGGGCACCGGGTACGGGAACAGACCCCCCGCGAGGAACCGGGCGGGTTGGCCGTCTAGCGCCACCAGGTTGGGCTCGGCCAGCAGTTTGGCCATCGCGTTGGATCGCAACGCGTTGAGGAAGAAGTTGTACTCACCCGCGTCGAAGATCCCGAAGAGCTGGGCGTTGGCTCCAGGACTCGCCGCACCCGAGGCCGTGTAAGTCGACGCGATCGGACCCAGCACGTTTCGAGGCCCGGGCGCGGCGATCTGGCTCACGCCACCAATCACCTCGCCACCCCCCGCGCCGCCGATGGTCGAACCGAGGATGGCGTTGTTTCGGGTGTTCAGCCAGGAGATCCCCATCTCGCGGATCGCCGTCCGATTCAATTCCGCGATCTTGACCCGCAGCAGGACCTGTCTTGGCCCCGGGACGGGGACCCGGTTGACGATGACGGAAGGACTGCCCGGCCCCTGAGCGCCGCCCGCGCCGCCCCCGGTACC
>JBFWRA010000926.1:0-2956 GCA_050249155.1 Isosphaeraceae bacterium
GATGGCGAATTGCGGCCACTGGCCGCAGTTCGAGAATCCCGACGAATTTCACCAGAAGATCCGTGCGTTCTTCGACCACGTGGCGAAGAGGAACGGATGACGCGGGCCGGCCCGTTCGGCCGACGCAGGGGAGGAATATCGATGATGCTGTCGAAACGCAGGATGGGCGGCCGACTGATGACGCTGGCGGCCGCGATTGCCGTTGGACTCGGTGTGGCGGGGGGCGCTCTTGCGGCGGATCCCGTCAAACTGGGCTTCATCATGCCGACCAAGGTGCTGATCGGGAAGCAGGCGCTCCAGGCGGCGACCGTCGCGCAGGAGATGATAAACGCGGAGGGCGGCATCCTCGGGGGCCGGAAGGTCGAACTCGTCGTCTACGATGACAGCTTCAACCCGGTCGAAGGCGTTGCCGCTGCCCAGAGGCTGATCAATCAGGACGGCGTGAAGTTCATCGTCGGGACCGTCAATAGTTCGGTCGGTCTGGCGTTGGTCCCGCTCGCGCAGTCGATGGGCATCGTCTACGTGGCCGTCATCCCCAAGCACACGGACATAACGAAGTCGGGATCGGAGCGCATCTTCCGCCTCAACTCGACGACCCTGAAGGACGGGGCGGCCAACAACACGTACCTCAACGCCCAGAATCCCCAGACGTTCGCCTATCTCGGCGAAAACAGCGACTTCGGGCGCCAGATGCTCGACGTCTTCAAGGCGACCTTCAAGGACCGTCCCACCGAGATCGTCTACTCGGGTTTCTTCGATCAGCGGCAGAGCGATTTCAACTCGCTCGCCACCTCGGCGAAGGCGTCGGGGGCGGACACATTGTGCATCAACGGCGGCCAGGTCGAGCAGTACGCCAACGTGATCCGCTCGGTCAGCGAATTGGGCTACAAGCCGCGCAACCTCTGTCTCACGCCGGGTCTTCTCCTCGGCGCGGTCATCGATCTCGCCGGGAAGACCGCCGAGGGAATCTTCAGCGCGGACATCTATCTCCCCAGCTTCGAGAGCCCCGTGAACAAGAAGTTCGTCGAGGTCTACAAGGCGAAGCACAACACCGCTCCCGAGAAAACCGAGGCCCTCGCGTTCGAGGGCGTGTGGATCGTGGCAAAGGCCATCGACAAAGCCGGTGCCGTGGATCCCGACAAGGTCGCCAAGATCATGCGGGAGACGACCTGGAACGTGCCGCGCGGTGCCGTGACCTTCGGAAAGGACGGCCAGGCACTCAGCGACACGTTCATCGTCAAGGTTCAGGACGGACGCATCGTTCGCGTCAACTGAGCCGGCCGATCACGAGCGCGTTGTCGCCGGCTCCCCGAGCCCGGTGACGACGCGCTGCGACGGCCGACCGCCATGCTCGAACTCCTCATCCAGCAGGTTGTGAACGGCGTCAGCACGGGGATGGCCTATGCCCTCGTCGCGCTCGGGCTGACGCTCGTCTTCGGCGTCTTGCACGTCATCAACTTCGCGCACGGCGAGTTCTACATGTTGGGAGGGCTCGTCACCGTCGTGGCCGTCGACACCGTGGGCGCACCGTATGCTGTCGCCCTGGTCGCTGCGGCCGTTGGCGTGGCGGCGTTCGCATGGGTCGTCGACCTGGTCGCCGTCCGCGGCGTTCTCGAGGCGCGCAGCGGGCACTCGACGGTCCTGCTCTCGACGTTCGCCATCAGCCTCATCGTGTTCCACAGCGTCGTTTTCGGCTGGGGGGCGATCCCGCACCGGGTGCCTGGCGTGGAGGGGACGGTGTCGCTCGGCGGGGTCGTCATCACGGGCCATCGCCTGTTGTTGCTGGCCGTCGGCCTCGCCCTGGTCATCGGACTCGAATACATGCTGCGGCGCACCCGCCTCGGCAAGGAAGTGCGCGCTGTCGCCCAGGACGCGTTCGGGGCCGCTGCCGTCGGCCTCGACGTTCGCAAGGTTCGCACATCGACCTACGTGATCGCGGGCGCCGTCGCGGCGCTGGCCGGGGGTTTGCTCACCCCGATCGCGCTCTTCACGCCGCTCATGGGCAGCCACGTCATCATCAAGGCGTTCGTGGTCGTCGTCGTCGGGGGAATGGGCAGCGTCGTCGGGGCCGTCGTGTGCGGGATCGGGCTCGGCGTCCTCGAAGCCGTCATCGGCAGCTTCATCGATTCCGGGTTCGCTCTGGCGCTGATCTACAGTCTCCTTCTCGTCATGTTGCTCGTCTGGCCGCAGGGGTTGTTTGGCCGTGGCCGATGAGCCCCCGTGGGGTCGGTTCCCCACCGCCGCCTTCGCCGCCGCCGGAGTGGCTGTGGCCGTGCTGGTGCCCACCCTCGTCACCTCGCCGTATTATTCGGGTATCCTCGTTCTGTGCGGCGTCTACGCTCTTCTCGGACTGAGCGTAAACCTCGTCTTCGGGTACCTGGGATACCTGTCCTTCGGGCACGCCGGCTTCTTCGGGCTGGGGGCCTACACGACTGCCCTGCTGGTAACGAAGCTCGGGGTCGGCTTCTGGCTCGCCGCAGCCATCGCGACTCTCCCCTGCGCGGCCCTCGGAGCGCTCGTCGGATTCGCCTCTCTTCGCGTCGGCGGCGCGTACTTCGCCATCGCCTCGCTCACCGTGGCCGAGATTCTGCGGCTGGTCGCGGACAACTGGATCGATCTCACCCGCGGGCCCATGGGGCTCGTCATCGGCCGTCCGACAATCGGTTGGCTCGAAGCGGGCGGTGTCGAGTTCCGCACCTACTACCTCGGCATCGTCCTGCTCGTGCTGGCGGTCGTGCTCCTCGGCCACCTGCGTCTGAACCGCAGTCCGGAGGGACGGTCGTGGCTCGCCGTGCGCGAGTCGCTCGATCTCGCCGAGTCGGTGGGAGTCCCGACCTTGCGCGTGAGGGTCAAGAACCTGGCCCTTTCGGGAGGACTGGCCGGGCTCGCGGGGGCCCTTCTGATTCCACAGGTCCTGGTGCTGTCGCCAGATCTCTTCGGTCCGACGATCTCGGCG
>JBFWRA010000927.1:0-2954 GCA_050249155.1 Isosphaeraceae bacterium
GTGCGCCGGCGGATCGACTCCGGCACGCCTGGGGGGTAGTTGATGTAGAGGATCGGGTCGCCGCCGCTGCGGAACGAGACCCCCGCGTGCTCTCCGGGCAGATAGCCCGAGGACCAGAGTCGCGCCGAGATCGCCTGGACCTGCTCGGTGTTGGTCGGTTTGGCGACCAGCACCACGAACGTGGGCAGGTTCTCGTTCAGCGATCCGAGTCCGTAACTGGTCCAGGCCCCCAGGCAGGGGCGGCCCGTGACCATGTTGCCCGTCTGCATGTAGGTGATGGCCGGCTCGTGGTTGATCGCCTCGGTGTGCATGCTCCGGATGAAGGCCATGTCGTCGACCATCCGGGCCGTGTGGGGCAGCAGCTCCGAGACCCACATCCCACACTCGCCGTGTCGCTTGAACTTGTACTTCGAGGGGGCGATCGGAAACCGCTTCTGCCCCGAGGTCATCGTGGTCAGGCGCTGGCCCATCCGGACCGAGTCCGGAAGGTCCTTGTCGTACCACTCGTCCATGACCGGTTTGTAGTCGTAAAGGTCGAGCTGGCTGGGGCCTCCGACCATGTGCAAGTAGATGACGTTCTTGGTCCGGGGAGGATGGTGCGGCCATCCCGCCGGCAAATGGGCGTTGACCCCGACGCCGGGCGGACGTCCCCCGTCGAGATCGGCCCCCGCGCCCCAGGCTCGCCCCTCGCGGCCCAGGAGCGAGGCCAGCGCCGCCCAGCCGACGGCGTGCGAGCCCTGGCGGAAGAAGTATCGACGGGTCACGGCCCGGGCGTGTTCATGCGAAGGATTCATGCTTATTCACCTCGAAAGAGTGCTGATTTCGATTATTTGTTCAACACCTCGTCGAGGTTGAACAACTCGTTGGCCAGCATGGTCCAGGCGGCGAGGGCCGTCGGGTCGAGCGCCGGGTCCGCCTTCGAGGCCCCCACGCCGATCAGTTCCCTGGCGTCGGCGGGATGGGCCTGGTAATACGCGGTCAGATCGCCCAGCGACGCCTCGGCGAGGGAGCGCTCCGTGGGGTTCAGCGGCCTGGCGATCAGGCGGTTCGTGAGGAAGTCGAGCCGGTCGGAGACGGTCGAGCCCCCGTCTTTCAGAGCGCGCTGGGCCAGGTGCCGCGCGGCCTCGACGAACTGCGGGTCGTTGAGGGTCACGAGGGCCTGGAGCGGGGTGTTGGTCCGTTCGCGACGGACGGTGCAGAATTCCCGGCTGGGCGCGTTGAAGATGTCCATCGAGGCCGGGGGCGCGCTTCGCTTCCAGAACGTGTACATGCTCCGACGGTAGAGCGCCTCCCCTTCGTCCGGTTTATAGTCGCGGGTGTTGCTACCGATCATCGCCACGGCCTCCCAGACCCCTTCGGGCTGGTAGGGCTTCACGCTCGGACCGCCGATCCGCTTCGAGAGCAGTCCGGAGGCCGCCAGCGCGTAGTCGCGGACCATCTCGGCGTCCATGCGGAACCGGGGGCCTCGCGAGAGCAGGCGGTTCTCCGGGTCCTTCTCCCGCTTCTCCGGAGTCGTCACGGCGGATTGTCGGTAGGTCGCGGAGGTGACCAGCATGCGGAAGAACTTCTTGACGTCCCAGCCCCGTTCGCGGAATTCCACGGCCAGCCAGTCCAGAAGCTCGGGGTGGCTGGGCAACTCGCCCGCCACGCCGAAGTCTCCCGCGGTGCGGACCAGCCCGGTGCCGAAGATCTCCTGCCAGAACCGGTTGACCGTGACTCGGGACGTCAGCGGGTGCTCGGGCCGCAAGAGCCATCGCGCGTAGCCCAGACGGTCGCGGGGCAGGTCGTCGGGCATTGGAGGCAGGAGGGCCGGGGTGGCCGGTTTGACCGGGTCTCGGCGCTTGTCGTACTCGCCGCGGAAGAGGACGTAGGCCATCGCCTCCTCGGAACGTTCCTGCATGACGTGGGCGATCGTTCCCTTGGCTCGCAGCGCGGCCCGTTCCTCTTCCAGCGCGGCGATCGACTGGCGCAGGGCCTGGTACTCGGCGTCCCTGGACGTGAGGTACCAGTCGAACAACTCGTTCGTCTCGGCGTCGTCGCGCCGATCCTTCGGCTTGGAGGCGAGCCAGGAGGCCCGGCCGCCGCGGGCGATTCGGGCGACCTCCTCGGTCGAGAGCGCCCTGCCGTAGATCCGCAGGTCCTGCGCGATCAGATTGTTCAGCCGGGAGGCGTTCCCGCCGCGCTGGGCGACCTTCAGCGGGGTCCTGGTACGTATGGTCGACTTCAGCGAATCCTGAACGATCGAAAGCGCCTGAACCTTGCCGTTGACGTGCAGCGTCACTCCCGACGCCTTGCCGGAGCCGTCGTAGGTCAGGAAGACGTGCGAGAACGCGTCGGCCGGAAGCGGATCGCGGGCGACGACCTTGATGGCGTCGTCGGGCCACTTGTGGACGATGTGGGCCGCGGGCTTGCCTCCCTCGATCCAGAGGTCCCAGCCCCGGTGATCGTTCTTCTCGTCCATCCTGGCGAAGAGCGCGGCGGGTCGAGGGTTTCTCGGCGGCTGCACCCAGGCTCCGTAGGAGAACCCCTGGTCTTTCTCGAAGTCGCCCGCCTCGGCGATTTCCAGGTTCACGCCGGGCTTGATCTGAAGTGCCTTCTCGGCCACGTGTCCGGGAACCCAACCGGCGTTCTCGCCAAGGGGAACCTGTCGCCAGGCACCCCCGGAGACGATCGTCGCGGAGGTTCCCTCACCCTCGCTCAGCGGGGCCAGCAGTGTCAGGCCCTCTCCGGGCGGGGTCTCGCCCAGCGCGCCGGGGACGAGGTCCGCCAGCCAGCCGTCGAACGCCGTTCGGGCCGTTTTCTTGCGCTCCTCGATCCGTCCGTTGAGCCCGGCGAGTTCCCTCGCGATCGCCTCCCAGCGCGGCCGGTCCTGGTCGGGGGGAACGTACACGATGGGGGGCGTGTCCTTGACGTTGCCGTCCATCGGCGTCTGGGTGGTGTTGTTGAAGAACGCG
>JBFWRA010000928.1:0-2948 GCA_050249155.1 Isosphaeraceae bacterium
CCGGCCTGAACGGCGTCGGGGGGGGTGGTGCCGGAATCGCGGGAGGAGGCCTGTCCTCGGTCGGGCTTGGAATGAACCCAGGGTTCGCCGGCCCCGCCTCACCGAAGCCTCGGCGATCCTCTCGGGACGCGCGGGCCTTCCCCCCGCGCCAAGTCTCTCGGCCAGGGCCTATCCGCCAGAGCCCACCCGCCGAGCGATCGCGAAGCGACCCGCCCGCCCGAGGAAGCGGTAGCCGTTTCGGTCGAGATCCCTCAATTTCGGATGCCGAGCAGCTTTCGGGCCCGATCATGAAGGGCCCCCCAGGGCGGGGGCAGGGGAGCGGGCTCGGCCTCCGGCTCCTGGTCCAGCGGCACCGGTCGGCCCAGTTCGTCGACCTGGACGAACTGCATCGCCGCGTCCAGCCAGGGGGTCGAGCGCCGAGGCGAGAGTGGTGAGCCGTACAGTCCCACCACCAGCGACGCCCGAGCGCGCTGGATCTCCCTGCCTCGGATCTCGACGACCTTGCCAATCTGGACGGGCTCGAAGCAACGCAGGTCCAGTACCCGCTTCAACACAAGGTTCGAGTCCAGTCCCGCCGCCCGAAAGGCCGCCGCGTAGGCCGCCTCCAGCGCCATGGTGAGCAGGACTCCGGCGTAGAGGGTGCCGTGGTGGTTCGTGTCACGCGGCAAGATCAGCCGATAGGTGAGGGTCTCAGCGGTTCGGTCGTCGGCGTCCGATGCGTTCATGCGCCTGGTGGTCCGCCTCGGCCGTTTCCCTCGACACGGTTGGGATCGATCCCGGCTTAGTCTCCGGCTCGATCCCACTCCGCGCAACAAAAAACCCTCGCGGCGGGGCGGCGAGGGTTGAGAAGTTGCGCCAGTAGGAATCGAACCTACGACCTCCAGGTTATGAGCCTGGCGAGCTAACCGCTGCTCCATGGCGCACCTGAATTGTAGGCCGCCTGGTCTCTCAAGAAAAGGCCAGGCACGCGTTTTTTCAGTCGCACCCTCATGAACCCCTGACTCGCCAGGCACTTGCGCGCTCGTGAAACTCCCCGATCCCGGTGGAAACTCCCCAGCTCGGGTCCGTTTCCGCGCGATCGACCTCGACATCCCGCGAATTGAATCCATCCATACCATCAAGCTCGCATTGAAGATCAAGGGCCACACCCCATGCTCAACCGGTGGGGGTGTGAAGTTTCGGAGTGTGAATTCAGACGACGTCCCACGCCTCGGACAGACGTCGATTCCGCCACGAGCGATCCGTTTCGCGCCGGGGAGCTGTAAACCGAGCTATGAGTTGAGGAAGGGGAGGTCGTACCCGGAATGGGTTCGAAGCCCCTGTTCGCGTTTGGGGTGCGCGCGGGGTTCGCCGATCGCGTCGCGTCCGAGGACGCGAACCTGGCGAGCCTCGGCCAGCTTCGAGGGAGGCTGGTTCGCCCGCCACGCCCCAGGCGCGTCCCGATCGCGCGACGGAGACGTGACGTCGTGAGTCGGATCTCGCCGGATTCCGTCCCATGGGCAGTCCCTTTGGTTCCCCGCACATGACCCCAATCCGCCGCTGGGTTCCCCCCCATCACTTCAGGGCGCGACGATCTCGCAAGGGCCGGCTTTCCGCACCCGCCCTGGAGACGTTGGAGTCTCGTTCGATGATGACGGTCGCGCTGGGCGGCGTGAGGAACGCCGTGGACGTGGTCGTCACCGGTGGCGAAGCCCAGCGCCCGCGCCCCTGGGACGGCCTGGCCGTGGACGAGCCGTTTCGGACCTCCACCGACGTTCGGCTTTCGGGTCCGTTGCGGCAGTTCCTGGAAGGTCCGCCCTCCTCCACGATCGTCGTCGAGGCTCCGCGAGAACTCGTCGTCCTCGACCCGAGCGTGCCCGCGCCTGAGGCGCTGCTCGCCGACCTGCGCGCGCGGACCAACGTCCAGGTGCTGGTCCTTCGAGCCGACCGGGACGGCCTCAACCAAATCACCGAGGCTTTGCTGGGTCGGACCGATCTGGCCGCTCTGCACGTCATTTCCCACGGGGTCGCGGGGGCCGTCTTCCTGGGCGACGGTGTCGTGGACGCCCGGACGCTGAGTGAACGCGCCGCGGAGGTCGCCAGCTGGGCGGCCTCGCTGTCGGAAGACGCCGACCTGTTGATTTACGGCTGTGACGTGGCCGACGGGGCGAGGGGCCGGGCCTGGGTGGATGAACTCGCGCGGCTAACCGGTGCCGACGTCGCCGCGAGCACCGACCGCACCGGCCAGGGCGCGCTCGGCGGCAACTGGGTGCTCGAGCACCAGGTCGGCACGATCAACGCCTCGATCGCCGTCGGGCTGGCACCGCGGCAGACCTGGGGACACGTGCTGGCCGTGGCAATCGACGCGACCTCGACCGGCACCAGCTCGGGCGGGAGCTTCTCCATTTCCCACACGACTTCGGGCACCGACCGGTTGATGCTGGTGGGCGTGTCGATCAACCTGGCGGGTGCCAATAGCGTGGCCACGATCACGTATGGCGGCAGCCCGCTGAACCTGGTCGGTACGCGCGCAAGTGGCGATGCCCGGATCGAGATCTGGTCGCTGACCGCTCCGGCAGTCGGTACTTCCAACGTCGTCATCACGATGAACGGCACGAGCGACGGCAACACCGCGGGGGTGATGACGTTCACGGGCGTGCACCAGGGGGCTCCTTTGGGCACCTTCGCGTCGGGTGCGGGCTCGGGGGGGAGCGGCTCGGTCACGGTCGGGTCGGCGGTGGGCGAACTCGTGTTCGGCGTGATCGCGGTCGATGACCCGATGGACTACAACCTGGCACCGGGTCCTGGCCAGACGGAACGCTGGGACCTGCTCGGCGGTGGCGACATCAGTGGCGGCGGCACCACCTCGGCCGGCGCGGCATCGGTCGGCCTGGCGTGGACCTGGCCCGGCAGCGACGGCTGGGCCGCCGGCGGCGTCTCGGTCAGACCGGCGGTCAATACGGCACCGG
>JBFWRA010000929.1:0-2946 GCA_050249155.1 Isosphaeraceae bacterium
CCGAGCCTTTCCCTGGGTCGCCGCGGCGTTCGAGTCCAGCCCCGTTTCAGGGACGTCGTCGTGGGTCTCGCCGCGCATCGAGGCGCGGTCTTCGGGAAGGAGCGGCGGAACATGTCGGTGGCAGCCTTGCCCGATCAGGCCCCTGTCTCCTCGCCGATCCACCGACTGGGTGAGCAAGTCTTCGAGGTCGTCGCCGAGGTGGGGGAGGCCGCGATCTTCTCCCTCATGACGATCGGCTGGCTGATGCGCAAGCTGCCGCGATGGTCGGTGATGGTCCCCTGCTTCTACGCGATCGGCGTCTCGAGCGTCCCGGTCGTGGCGATCACGGGCACGTTCATCGGCATGGTGCTCGCCGTGCAGGCGCATAGCCAGTTCGCCCTGATGGGCCTGGAGACCCGGCTCGGCTCGGTCATCAACATCTCGCTGGTCAAGGAACTCGGTCCGGTGCTTGCCGCCACGATGCTGGCGGGACGGGTGGGCTCCTCGATGTCCGCGGAGCTTGGGACGATGCGCGTCACCGAGCAAATCGACGCGCTGCAGGCTCTCGGAACCAACCCGATTCGATACCTTGTCGTGCCGCGGTTCCTGGCCTGCTTCCTTCTGATTCCCCTGCTCACGCTGATGGCCGACTTCATGGGCGTGATCGGCGGCGCGGTGGTATCCACGCAGCTTCTGATGGTCGACTCGTTCGCCTACTGGCAGCACTCCCGCGACTACGTGGGCACGGCGGACCTGTTCGCGGGGGTGTTCAAGAGCTTCTTCTTCGGCGCGGCCATCGCCCTGATCTCCTGTCACCGGGGGTTCAACTCCAGGGCGGGGGCCGAGGGCGTCGGACGCGCCGCGACCGAGGCGTTCGTCTACTCGTTCATCGCGATCCTTTTCCTCGACTTCGTGATCGGCATCGCCTGGAACGGCATGTATCGGACCCTCTGGCCTTCGGATCAGACCCTCATATGAGCACGGGAACCGTCGCGCCGAGACCCTCGTCGTCCGACCCGGTGATCGAGCTGATCGACGTTTCGATCCGCTTTCGGCAACACGCCGTCCTGCGCGACGTCTCGCTGACGGTTCGCCGCGGTGAGACCCTTTGCATCATTGGGGAGAGCGGCTGCGGAAAGACCGTGATGCTCAAACTGATGATCGCGCTGCTGCGGCCGACCCGGGGCGTGGTCAAGTTCGATCGTCGCGACCTCGCGACGCTCTCCGAACACGAACTGAGCAAGACCCGACTGCGGTTCGGGTTCCTGTTTCAGATGGCCGCGCTGTTCGACAGCCTGACGATCTACGACAACGTCGCCTTCGGCCCGAGGGAGCATCACCTCCACGACGAGGCGACCCTCGCGCGGGTGATCGCGGATCGACTTCAGGAGGTTGGCCTCCCGCCCGGTTTGGAACACAAAAAACCCGCGGAGCTGTCCGGAGGACAGCGAAAGCGGGTCGGTCTGGCCAGGGCGCTGGCGCTGAATCCCGAGGTGATGCTCTACGACGAGCCGACGACGGGCCTGGACCCGATCATGAGCGACGTCATCAACGAGTTGATCCTTCAGACCCAGCGCGCCAAGAAGACGACCGGGGTGGTCGTCACGCACGACATGAAGACCGTCGCGAAGGTCGCGGATCGCGTGGTGATGCTCTATCCGCTCTCCAGGCTCGAACCGGGCGAGTCCCAGGTGATCTACGACGGCCCTCCAGACCACCTTGAGGACCACCCGGACGTTCGCGTCCGCCAGTTCGTCCTGGGAGAGGCGGGCGAACGGCTCAGGGAACTGGCGATGCTTCGCGAAATGCTTTGAACCATGGCCCTGGTGGCGAGGTCCTCCGCCCACGCGCGGCGGGGGCCTGTCCCACCGACCGAACGCGGAGAGGAAGTTCATGAACGAACGGGTCATGCAGTTCCGGATCGGACTGTTCGTCATATTCGCGGGGCTCGTCCTGACGATGCTCATCGTCTGGTTCGGGGAGTCTCCGTCCCTGCTGCGGAGACATGTTTACGTCGTCGCCCACTACGAGGAAGCGCCCAGCGTCTCCGAGGGAATTCCCATTCGAAAGAGTGGCATTCGCGTCGGCGAGGTCTCGTCGATCGCCTTCGATGAACGACCGGGCCAATCCGACGGCGTCCTCGTGACGCTCTCGCTGGATAGCCGCTACAAGTTCAAAGAGGGCACCGTGCCCCGGATCACCCGATCCCTGATCGGCGACGTCTCGATCGACCTTCTCCCCGGCGCGGGGCCAGGCCCGCTCAAGACCTCGGATCGCCCCGAGGGGGCTCCCATCATCGAGGGAACGATCACGGCCGACCCCGCCAAGGCCCTGGCGGCGGCGACCGAGGCGTTCACCAAGGCGGGCGACACCCTCAACACGATCAACGAGGCGGCCGCCGGGATCAGCAAGTTCACCCAGAATTCGGACAAGGTCGGGCAGATTCTCGCCACGTGGAAGGAGACAGGCGATCGGGTCTCGGCCGCCGCCGACGGAATCGATCGCTTCATCAAGACCAACGAGGCCGAGATCCAGCCCGCGGTCGCGAATTTGCGCGAAGTCTCCCACAAACTCAACACGACCCTCGACCCCGCGACCCAGGAATCCCTGCGCTCGGGCATTCGCCAATTTCACACCGCCACGAACCAGCTCAATCGGAGCCTGGAGGAAGCGCTTCCCCTGTTCCGAGACCTGGGAGGTTCCCCCGCGTCCAACCCCAAGACCGACTTCGGCCAGGCCGTTCGACGGATCAACATCATCGCGTCCGACCTCGGCTTGCTGACCCAGGCCCTGCGGGGCCCCAACGGCCGGCTCAACACCCAGGGCAGCCTTCAGAAACTATTGCTCCAGCCCGAGGTGTACGACAACATCAATCGCTTCGCGCTGAACGGAACCGCGACGTTCAACAGCTTCAAGCCGGTCCTCGCCGCGTTTCGGGTCTTCGCCGACAAGATCTCCCGAGACCCG
>JBFWRA010000930.1:0-2945 GCA_050249155.1 Isosphaeraceae bacterium
GGCTTCTCTCTCAGGCGCAGGCGATGTCGGATCTCAAGCCGGAAGAGTTCCGAGATCAGGTGCTCACGCCCTGGCCCGTTGACTCGTTCGAGGGCGTTTTTGAGCGAAGGGCGTCGTCCCGCGCTCCAATCGCGGTCGAAATCCTTGACGATCTGGTCGGGACCGTTCTGGGAGCCTTGTGAAGTCTCGCTCATCGGACGTCCTCCAGGGGGGGGAGGGACGAGTCGACCCCGGGCCGCGATGGCGAATGCTCCGCCTCGCCGAGGACCGTGGGGTGTTTCCTTGCTCGTTCCACTCCATGAGAGGGTGATTGGTCGAGAAATGTCAGCCAGGATGATGGGTGAATCTGGCGTCCCAGTGTTTTCAGAATAATCGGCACCCATGCTCGGAATAAAGAAGAATCCCGGCGAGGCGTCGGGGTGGTTGGCGCATCTGTTCTTCGAGGGTGATTCCAGGCCGTGTCTTCAAGGTCTTGTCTCGGCCCTCGGTCGGCCCCATGATGGCCAGGAGATCTTCGCGCTGGATCGAACCGACCGACCGATGGATTCGCGTAGGCCGTCGAGGTGCCACCTTGCCCGACCGAGACCCGACCTCTGGCCCCGACGTCCCGGCCGACTCCCAGGGCCTGAAGGGGGACGCCCTGGTGATGGCCGCGTGCCTGACCGCCGCCGCGGTCCTGGGATTCTGTCTCTGGCTCTGGTCCTCCCTGGGGTCCAAGGGGCCTGGTGGGACGTCCGATCTGGCCAGTCGCGACGCTCCGCTCGCCTCGCTCTTCGTGGGGGACTCCTCATGCTCGGACTGCCACCCTGGCGAGACCGCCTCTCACGCGAGATCGGGGCACTCGCGGACTCTCCGCCCCGCCGCCCAGGCCGGTGAAGCCCTGGCCCTTGACGGCCGAACGTTCCACGACAATGAACAAGACGCCGACTGGCGGTTCGCGCTGCGCGGAAATTCCCTCGTCGCGAGCCGAAAGGCCCAGGGAGAACTTTCCCAATTCATCATGGAGTATGCGTTCGGCTCGGGCCGGCATGCCACCACGTTCGTCAGCCTGACCGATCGGAATCCCGAGCGGCCCTCCTCGCTGGAGCACCGGGTGAGCTATTTCGCCGCGTCCGACGCGCTGGACGTCACTCCAGGGCAGGACGCGAGCACGACCGTCGATCCTCATGAACTGTCCCCCTCGGGCCGGAATCTTGGACCTGGGAAGACGTTGGAATGCTTTGGGTGTCACGCCACGCTTCTGCGGGCGGAGGGCGACCAGGCGCTGGACGCCAGGACGATGGTCCCCAACGTCACCTGCGAGCGTTGCCACGGGCCGGCCCGCGCCCACGTCGAGGCGGCCCGACAGGGCCGGAAAGGGCCGCCGATGCCGTTTGGCCTGCGTGGGTCGTCGGCCGACCTTCAGATGCGGCACTGTGGGTTTTGCCACCGACACCCCGACATGGCCCCTCCTGGCGAGATTCATCCAGACAATCCTGGCCTGGCCCGGTTCCAGCCGGTCGGCCTGCTGCAATCGTCCTGCTACAAGAAGTCTCCGGGGGGCCTGCCCTGCACCGCCTGCCACGATCCCCACGCCCGGGCTTCGACCGACGCCGAGGGCTACGAGGCCGCCTGCCTCTCCTGCCACGGCGAGGCCCCCCAAACGTCATGCCCAGTCTCGCCCGCCAGGGGATGCGTGCCCTGCCACATGCCCGCCAGGGATTCGGGTCAAAACATTTCATTCCATGATCACTGGATTCGGATCCCCGCGAAGGCTTCGCCATGACGTTCGGCGCGGGACGGAGCGGTGGGCGTCTCGCGCGGGGAACCCAGGTGTCGAGAAACTGGGCCAGGGGTGACCGGTCGGAATCGGTCGGGCGAAACGCGCATCGGAAGCGCGTCGAGTCCCCGCCAGGGGTTTGCCTCCCTTGCCGGGGCGCGTTACCTTCGTCGCTCGCCCCCCCAGGCGCACGATGAACTCGCGGTGGTCACGCCGGTCGAGCGAAGGGAGTCGGCTCCCTTCCCTCGCCGTGGCGACCGGCCGTTCGTGACTCCCCGACGACCCACGCACACCTTCCCGAGCGAGTTGCCCATGTCGACCTCTCCGACGTCCGCGCTGGACCGCGCCCGGACCAAGGCGTACTTGCGACTTTTGCCGATGCTCTTCGTTTGCTACGTGATCGCCTACGTCGACCGGGCGAACGTCGGGTTCGTGAAGCTGACCATGCAGAAGGATTTGCCGACTTTCGACGAGAAAGTCTTCGGATTCGGCATGGGCACCTGCTTTTTCGTGGGCTATTTCTTGCTGGAGATCCCGGGCACCCTGATCGTCGAGCGCTGGAGCGCCCGCAAGTGGATCTGCCGGATCATGGTCTCCTGGGGGATCGTCGCGGCGCTCACGGCCTTTGTGAAGACGCCGATCCAGTTCTACGTGGTCCGGTTTCTCCTGGGGCTGGCCGAGGCCGGGTTCTTCCCCGGCGTGATCGTTTACCTGACCCACTGGTTCCCCAGCAGGGACCGCGCCCGGGCGCTGGCCTACTTCTTCGTGGCCACGCCGATCGCGCAGTTCATCGGTCCGCCGATCTCCGGCCAGTTGCTCAAGATCGGCACCGACGGCCGCGCGGAGTTGTTCGGCCTGGAGGGCTGGCAAGTCGCCTTCATCTTCTGGGGGATTCCGGCGGTCGTGCTTGGGGTGATGGTGCTTTTCATCCTGACCGACCGTCCCGCCCAGGCGCATTGGCTGGAACCCGACGAGCGCGAGGCTCTGCGCGCGGAGTTGGCCCGCGAGAAGGCCGAGCGGCACACCGGTCATCACATGACGGTGATGGAAGCGCTCAGCCATCCCAAGGTCCTGGTCCTCGCCGCGGCGTACTTCTTCGTCGTCACGGGGAACTACGGCGTCGAGTTCTTCCTTCCGTCGATCATCGAGAGCTGGTATGGTCTGACACCTCAAGACATCTCAATGT
>JBFWRA010000931.1:0-2945 GCA_050249155.1 Isosphaeraceae bacterium
CGTTCGGTCTGAGCGACGACCGCGTCCGGGTGATCATTCCCGACTTCGGGGGCGGGTTCGGTGGCAAGCACTCGGGCGAGTGCGCGGTCGAGGCGGCCCGGCTGGCCAGGGCCGCGGGGAAACCGGTCCGACTGGTCTGGACGCGAGCCGAGGAGTTCACCTGGGCCCAGTTCCGCCCCGCGGCGGTCATCGACGCCGAGGCGAGCCTCGACGCCGATGGCAACCTGACCTCCTGGTTCTTCATCAATGTGAACTCGGGTGCCAACGAGATCCAAACGCCCTACCGCGTGCCAAGGAACCGAGGCGTCTTCGTCCCCTCGGAACCTCCGCTGCGGCACGGCTCGTACCGGGCCCTGGCGACCACCGCGAACACCTTCGGCCGTGAGTGCTTCATGGACGAGCTGGCCGCCGCCGCGGGCCGCGACCCCCTGGAGTTTCGTCTGGCCCATCTGGACCCTGGCCGTTTGCGCGACGTCCTGGAGGAGGCGGCCCGTCGATTCGACTGGGCCGGACGTTCGCGGAAAAACGAACCCAACGTCGGCGTCGGACTGGCCTGCGGCCTGGACAAGGGTTCGTTCGTCGCGGCCTGCGTCGAGGTCGCGACCGACCCCGAGGAAAACACCTTCGTCGTCAGAAACGTCTGCCAGGCGTACGAGTGCGGCAAGATCGTGAACCCGGCCAACCTCCGGAACCAGGTTCAGGGGGCCATCGTCATGGGTCTGGGCCCGGCGCTCCGCGAGGAGATCCGGTTCGAGGGGGGCGTGATTCTGAACGCCGCCTTCAGCCGCTACCGCGTTCCCCGATTCGCGGACGTGCCCAGGCTGGACGTCCACCTGCTCGACCGCCCCGACCTCCCCTCCGTGGGCGCGGGGGAGACGCCGCTGATCGTCATCGCCCCGGCCATCGCCAACGCCCTCGCCGCGGTCGACGGTCGCCGAAGTCGATCCATGCCAATCCGACGACAAGATTCGCAATCAAAAACGTGATCGAGCGAGTGAATCAACGATCGATTGAATCGGTCGGACCGTCGGGCCGACGAGGTCGCGTTCCTCAACGGGCTCGGGGCCTCGTGGGCGAGACCACCGTGGCGGTCGGGGCTTCCTTGTGAGCGATGCGCGACGGGAATAAGATGGGGGCGGAGAGCCCCCCGCGCCGGCAGGGCGTGACCGGGGCCATTTTTCCCGTCAAGAAGGGAGTGCGATCATGGCGACCGTCACACAGCCGCGACGCGCGGCGAAGACGACCTATCAGACCCGGATGCTCATCGACGGCCAGTGGCGCGACAGCGTCAGCGGCAAGACCTTCGCCACGGTCAACCCGGCCACCGAGGAGGTCATCGCCGAGGTCGCCGAGGGGGACGCCCAGGACGTCGATCTGGCGGTCAAGGCCGCCCGCAAGGCGTTCGATTCCGGTCCCTGGCGCAAGACCGACGCCCGCGATCGCGGCCGATTGCTCCACAAGCTGGCCGACCTCATCGAAGCCAACTTCGACGAGCTCGCCGAGTTGGAAACCCTCGACAACGGCAAGCCCATCAGCGAGAGCCGTAACGCCGACCTCCCGCTGGTCCTCGACTGCCTGCGTTACTACGCGGGATGGGCCGACAAGATCCACGGCCAGACCATCCCCATCCGTGGCAACTACTTCTGCTACACCAGGAGGGAGCCGGTCGGCGTGGCGGGCCAGATCATCCCCTGGAACTTCCCGATGCTGATGGTGGCCTGGAAGTGGGGTCCCGCCCTGGCCGCCGGTTGCACCATCGTGATGAAGCCCGCCGAGCAGACCCCGCTGAGTTGCCTCCGCCTGGGAGAACTCGCGATGGAGGCGGGCTTCCCCGAAGGGGTGATCAACATCGTTCCAGGGTTTGGCGAGACAGCCGGCGACGCGCTGGTTCGGCATCCGGGGGCCGACAAGGTCGCGTTCACCGGCTCGACCGAGGTCGGCAAACTGATCATGCGGAACGCCGCCGAGACCCTCAAGCGGGTCACGCTGGAACTTGGCGGCAAGAGCCCCAACGTCGTCTTCGCGGACGCCGACCTTGACGCGGCGGTCAACGGCGCGATGCTCGGGCTGTACCTGAATCAGGGGCAATGCTGCTGCGCGGGCAGCCGGCTGTTCGTCGAGGAGAAGGTGTACGACGCGATGGTCGATCGGCTCGCCGAGAAGTCGAAGGGACGCAAGGTCGGCGATCCGTTCGACCCCGAGACCGAGCAAGGACCTCAGGTCGACAAGACGCAGTTCGACAAGATCCTCGGCTACATCGAAAGCGGCAAGGCGCAAGGGGCCCGCTGCGTCGCCGGGGGCGAGCGGCACGGCTCCCGCGGCTATTTCATCAAGCCGACGGTCTTCGCCGACGTGAAGGACGAGATGACGATCGCCGTCGAGGAGATCTTCGGCCCGGTCATGCAAGTGTTGAAGTTCAAGGACGTGGATGAGGTCGTGCGTCGGGCCAACGCGACGGACTACGGCCTCGCCGCGGCGGTCTGGACCCGTGACGTCGCCAAGGCACACGCGATCGCGGCGAAGGTCCGCGCGGGAACCGTCTGGGTCAACTGCTACGACGTCTTCGACGCCGCCGCGCCGTTCGGCGGGTTCAAGAGCAGCGGCATCGGCCGGGAACTCGGCGAGAAGGCCATCGACAACTACACCGAGAACAAGACCGTGACGGTGTCGATGGACTGAGGCGAAACGTCGTCAATGGACCGGAGCCGGTCGCGCATCGCGCGATCGGCTCCCGGTCGATCCGCATGACGCGAGAATGCGTGGGAACGATCGATCAGGCACCGAGCCAGGGGGGCAACTCTCCGGCCTTGGGCAGCCGGATCAGGCTGACGCTGAGAACGTCGGGATGGTTTCGCACCTCTTCCAGGGCGGGCTCGGGAGGGACGGCGACGAGCTTCACGACGCCGAAGGCCTCGCCGCCGGGCTGGTCGAGTTCGCGCCCGACG
>JBFWRA010000932.1:0-2944 GCA_050249155.1 Isosphaeraceae bacterium
TCGGCTTGTCCGGATCGCCACCGCAACCGATCACCATCAGCGCGGATGACATGACCAGTCCGACGATGCCCGCGCGATGAATCCCGACTCTCGCGACGTTCGCCATGATTTCTCTCCAATTCCGATGTGGGGAAGCCCATCGATAACGGGGGGCTCGCCCCGTCGATCCCTGGGATTGAGGAATCTCTTGAACCATATCGGTCAACGCGGGTCAATGCGCCGGTCCGTCCCCCGGCGGAGGCGAACCGTCCTTTGAGGTCTCGCTCAGGTTGACGGGCCAGTCGAGGACGACCTGGGTCCCGGTCGCCGGATCGACCTCGAGCCGAGCGGTGCCGCCGAAGGCCTCGGAAACCCGCGCGGCGATCGCCAGGTCCAGGCCCCGGCGTTCCCCGGGACTTCCCAGGAGTCGTCGGAAGTCCGTGGGACTGAGCCAGACCGAGGTGACGGAACGAGGGGGCGGGCGGTCCACGGCCAGTTCGATCCGGCAACGCCCGGCCGCGCCGCTCAGGGTGATCCGGACGGGTTGGTCGCCGGCCGCGGCTTGGGCGTTTCGCAGCGCGGATTGAACCGCGAGCCGAGCCCGCCAGAGGTCGAGAGTCACGACCTTGGGACAGGAATCCTCGACGACGAGCGTCCAGGGTCGGTCGGGCTCCCAGGGTTTGCCCAGGCCCGATTCGAGAAGTCCCTCCAGCAGGCTTCTGGGGCTGAACACCGCGGGTTTGAGCGAGGCGCTCGGATCGGAAATTCGATCATGATCATTGAGTTGGACGAGCATTCGATCGAGAGATCGAAGGTTGTCCTCGAGAAGTCGAACGTCCTCGACGAAATGGACTCCTCCGGTGACTTGGTTCTGCTTGATCGAGTCGAGCGTCAGCCCAATGACGTGCAGAGGGGTGCGCAGGTCGTGGATCGCCATCGCGAGGAACGACCGGTTGGGACGATCGCGAGGACTCGCGGAGAGCTCTCGAACCGTCCTGGCCGCGCGGGCTCGCCGCGTGGTCAAACCGGAGAGTCGGGCGGTCCATTCCTCGGGCGTCGCGTCCGGCGAGGCCCAGTCGTCCGCCTCGGCGAGGAGGGCGGGGTCGGTCGTGGGATCGGCGATCATGAGGCTTGGAACCTGGGCGCGCTGGGCCGCCCGGCACAGGGCCGAGATCCGCTCCGACCAACCCTGGGGGCCCGTGATCAGTACGACGGCCTCGGCCCTTCCTCCCCGGAGGAGCAATTCCGCCTCGGGGAGCGTTCCCAGCGGAGCGGTCGCGTGGCCCGCCCGCTTCAGGCGGGAAGCCAGCTCCTCGTACCGCGCCGGGACTTCCTCGAAGATATATGTGATCGCCAACGTGTCCCCCGCGCTCCGGTTTTAGGTCGCCCCCCCGCGTCCCGCCCAGAGGTCCTTCCAGAGCCGCTTCCCGCGGTCGCCGACCTGGCCGAGCAGTCTCCCGGCCTTGGATCGATTGGAGAGACGATGCAAATGACGAATCAAGGCCGAACGCTCCGCGCGGTTCAACTGAACGATGAGGGCGGGAAGGAAGAACTCCGTGACCCCAAAGGGCGAGGACTCCGGAAGCGCGGCGGGCACGACCGACGCGAACGCGGGGGGAAGCTGGGTCCGGAGCACGTTGAGCCGGTCGCGCGCGATGGCCTCGCGGGGGCCGTCGCCGCGTTCCCAGTCGTAGGGGGGCCGCCATTCCCCTCCCCCGCCCAGCGCGGGGTCGTCCAGGCCGGTCAACACGGCGATCGCGGGCGGCGGCTCGATCGCGGGACGTTCCAGGAACCAGCGATCCCAGTCCTTGGCGAACGCCGCGTCGGCCGCGATCGTGTCGCGACGGGCGTCCACCACCAGGATGAGCAGGTCCGCCTCCACGGCCTTGGCCACCGCGTTCTCGCGGGTGGAGCGGTCCTTCGCGGTTTCGCCGTCCGGGTTGACCGTGTAGCCGGGAACCTCAACCCAGCGCGCCGAGGTCAACCGGTCCAGCGCCGACTGGTCGATCCCGGACGCGGCGAACTTGCCCAGAAGCCGCGAAAGCCCACCCGCGCGGGCCTTCTCGACCTCGGCGAGCAGCCGGGACTTCCCCGAGAGTCGAGACCCCGCCACCGCGATCGTCAACGGGGGGAGTTCCTCCGACATGAGGCCGTTGGCGTGCGCGCCTCGGCGCGTCAGCCGGCGGTATTGCTGAGCGCCGATCGTCAGCCTGCCGCTGTAAAGCTCGATCATGTGGAAGCCAAGCCGATTGACGTACGCTCGGAAGAACCAACGGAGCAGATTTTGCTGCATGTCCCGCCAGGCGGGCTTTCCCATGAACTGCTGGGTTCCCAGCCGCACCAGCCCACTGACCGGGCTGAAGATCGGTAACAAATAGGAATAGATGTCGTTGGCTCGCTGGAAGTAGCCGGCCATCCTCACGGCCTTCTTCCAGTGATCGGGGGTCACCAGGTCGCCACCCGGGACCTGCCTGCAAAGCTGATTGAGGTCTTCCGCGGCGAGTTCCAGCGCGGTGAGCAGATCGACGACCGGAACCCGGTCGATCGGGTCCTCGGCGCTTGGGTGATAATGCGCCGCGAGCCTGCTGGCGAGCCGTCGACCCGTCTCGATATAAAGATCAAACTCGGTGAGACCTTGAAGCGAGACCGATTCGGCCTGCTCGGCCTCCTCCTCGACCATGGCCCAGGCTTCGCGGTCGGCCCTGGCGAAGGTGCCGGGGGCGTCCCAGTCGATCGGTGGAAGGACCGGCCTCTGGGATTTCGTCCAGCGCGCCGCCAGGACCGAGTAAAGGACTCCGCAGAGCACCCAGGCGAGCCCCGCGTAAAGCAGCCAGCCCCAGTCGAAGAGCCAGAGCGTGCCGAAGCCGACGTATGCGAGTATTGGCCCCACCAGCAGGACGAGCAGCACCCAGGCCCGCCAATTTCGTAACACCGCGACGACCTCCGACATTCAAGACTCGACCCA
>JBFWRA010000933.1:0-2944 GCA_050249155.1 Isosphaeraceae bacterium
GAAGCGAGCGAGCAGGCCAAACTCCAGAACTTCCCGCCAGCCGATGCTCGCCTGCCAGGCCGTCCACATGACGATGAAGAGGAAGCAGGAAAAGATCGCCCGCGAGAAATAGTAGCGCGGTGACCTCGGCGAGGTGACGACCTCCCGAGCGATGATGGGTCCAGCGAACAAGGGTGATCCTCCGGGATGATCGGCGGCTCTTGGGCGGCCTGGCGTGATCGGGGCGACCGCGCCCGAGGCGTGCTCCCCAGGGGCTCGCCCAACGCGCCCCCCGCCGGGGTCGCCCCCTCGGGCCTGGAATGAAAAGGAATCGGCATGGGGTGGTCGCGGGCTCGCTCCAGAGCGGTTCGATCGCCAGGCGACGCCGCGTCCTCGGTCGCACCACCCGTTCCAATGTACCAGAAGCTCCAAGCCGAACCCAAGAGACCCTCTGGCGGAGCCCCCCAGCGCGATCCCCTGGGCGGAACTTGACAGAGCCTCCCGAGGGCCGCATATAATTCTGAAGACGTTCCCGGGCCAGACCGCGCCCACCTTTCGCCTTGACCTCGCCATCCTGGAGCGCGACGACCGCGTGACGCCCACCCGGGTTTGCGCCTGGCTTCGACCTCTGGTGATCGCCCTGCTCGGGCTGGTCGCCGTCGTGGCCTCCCCACGCCCGGCGGTCGCCAGCGGTTGTCACGCGCCCGAACGCCCCGTGCTCGGCATCTCGACGTCCTGGGACGATCCGGTTTCACCCGAGGCGACGGCGACCCGCTCCGCCACGTCGTCGCCCGCCATCGGCCGGCCCCCGTGCTCGGGGGAGTTCCCCGGAGCGCCGCCGTCTGGCGGACCCGGTCAGGTCGCCACCCTGCCCATCGCTCCCTGGCGACTCCTCCGCCCCTCGTTCGCGTGGCGCGGGCTTCCGCCCGAGCCGCTTCTGCCGCGTCTCGGGTCGCGTTCGGTTGATCGCCCTCCACGATCGTTCCTGGCTCCGGATTGATCCACGAAGAGCGCCCCGGCCGTGCCCACGGTCCCGGGACGCTCCTCTTCCGGCCCCTTGAGACGATTCGGCAGGGTCACTGATGAGGATTTCCTTTCGCCTTGCGCGGGGGGCTCGCGCGACCGCGGGACTCACCGTTCTCTCGTGCGTGCTGGCGATTCCGACCGGCTGCGGCCCGTCCACGCTACTGGCGGGTTCGGGGATGGAGGTCCGCCCTCCCTCGGGTTGGGTTGAAGCGCCTCTGGACCGTTGGCCAGTGCCCGGCACGCCGCTGGCGGCCTGGTCGGGGCCGACCGGCGAGTCCCTGGTCGTCTCACGGTCCTTGCCGATTCCGGGGGGCACCGCCGAGTCGGTGGGTCGAGCGCTGACGACACGACTGAGCTATCTGCCAGGGCTTTCGGTGGTCGACCGATCGACGGCGACGGTGGCGGGGCGGCCGGCGTCGCGCGTGGAGGTCGTCGCGCCGGGAACCGGGGATCGACTGGCCCCCACCGGTCTCGGCCATCCCGTCGCGCCGGAAGGGCGATCGCTCGCGCCGACCCGTCGCGTGACGATCACCATTCCTCGGAGCGGCGACACGCTGGCCCTGACCTGGCACGCTCCCGAGTCCGCCGCCGAGAAGCTCGCGGAGGCCGTCGAGGCCACGCTGGGAACGATCCGCCTCGGCGAGGACGCCCCAGCCTCCCCCGCGTATTGACTTTCTCTCGTCGATATCATCGATTGATTATTCTTGTCGCGAACGAACCGGAGCGTCATTCATGTCAACCAGCGCAAACCCCCTGAGGGACCGCCGGGGCCGGGCCTACGTGCCGACCGTCGGGGCCCGTCTGCGGCCCTGGCTCTGGGCCCTGTTGATCGGGTTCGCCCTGCTCGCGGCCAACGGCGTCTATCTCTCCAGCGTGACCGCGCTGACCTGGTGGCTGGGCACGACTCAGCAAACGTTTTTTTACATGCTGATGGTCGCCCTTCACCTCGCGCTGGGGTTCGCGATCGTCTTGCCATTCCTGGTGTTCGGGTTCAGCCACTTGCTCACGGCCCGGACCCGGCCGAATCGGGAGGCGATCAACTACGGCCTGGCGCTGTTGGCCTGCGGGTTCGTGGTGCTGGCCTCGGGGTTGGTGCTGATCCGGCTGGGTGTCTTCGAGGTCCGCGATCCACGGGTTCGCGCCGTCGGCTACTGGATGCACGTCGCCGCGCCTCTGGTGGCGGTTGGACTGTACGTCAAACACCGCCTGGCGGGCCCGAGGGTCCGCTGGCAGTGGGCCAGGCGCGGCGGCCTGGCGGTCGTCGGATTCGTCGTGCTGATGGGCTTGCTGCACTCGCAAGACCCGAGGACGTTTGGAGTGAAAGGACCGAAGGAGGGCAAGCGCTACTTCTTCCCCTCGTCGGCGGTGACGGCCAACGGGCAGTTCATCCCGGCCGAGACCCTGATGATGGACGATTACTGCATGAAGTGTCATGAGGATAGCTACAAAGGCTGGTTCCATTCCTCGCACCACTTCAGCTCGTTCAACAACAAGGCGTACCTCTTCAGCGTTCGGGAGACCCGTCAGGTCTCGCTGAAACGCGACGGCGACACCCGGGCCGCCCGCTGGTGCGCGGGCTGCCACGATCCGGTGCCCTTTTTCTCGGGCGAGTTCGACGACCCCAATTATGACGACGTGAGCACCAAATCGAGCCAGGCCGGCATCACCTGCACGGTCTGCCACTCGATCTCCAACGTCAACAGCACCCGCGGGAACGCCGACTACACGATCGAGGAGCCCCAGCACTACCCCTTCGCCTCCAGTACGAACCCGATCTTGCAGTGGGTCAACAACACGCTGGTCAAGGCGAAGCCAGAGATGCACAAGAAGACGTTCCTCAAGCCGGCGATCAAACAGGCCGTGTGCTGCTCGAGGTGCCACAAGGTCAGCGTGCCCTACGGGCTGAAGCATTACTAGGTCTTCCTTCGAGGGCAGTTGC
>JBFWRA010000934.1:0-2939 GCA_050249155.1 Isosphaeraceae bacterium
CTCATCGCGCTTCGCTCGGGACGAATCGACGACGAGGTGTTCCTCTTGTCCTGACCGAGGGTGAGATGTCTGGGCGACCGAGCCGGGGCTAAGCCGGGACTGGTCAATCAGGTCCGAGTGAATTACCATTTCGGGAAGCCGTTCAACAAACGTTCGATCGAGTTGGAATCGACTCGGTGTGTTGGGAGAGGGCCGCGCCCATGTCGTCGCCGACGAGACCACCACAATGCCAGGGCCCGCGATCGGTCAGTCGTCGGGAGATGATCGAGGTCGGTGGATGCGCGTTGATGGGGCTGAGCCTTCCCCACGTGCTTCGGGCGGACGAACCGCGCGCGGGGCGTTCTCCAGGGATCCAGCTCACACCGACGGCTGACGCCTGCATCGTGATCTTCCTCAACGGCGGGCCGAGCCACCTCGACATGTGGGACATGAAGCCCGGGGCCCCTGCCGAAATCCGCGGGGAATTCCAGCCAATCGCCACGAGCCTGCCGGGGGTTCAGGTTTCGGAGCACTTACCCCGTCTGTCGAGGAAGATGCACCTTGGCACGATCATCCGGTCCGCCCACCATGGCGTGAACAACTCGCACGCCGCGGCGGTCTATTGCAGCCTGACGGGGCATGATCGTGGCGAGTTGGGGGGTGGGTTCAAGCCGACCGACAACCCGGCGATCGGATCGGTCGTCGGGCTCCGCCGGCCTCCTTCCCGGGCGGTCGTGCCCTACGTCTCGCTTCCGTACATCACGGCGGAGGGGGCCGGCGGCCCGCCGCAGCCGGGGTTCTACGGCGGCTGGCTGGGGAGGTCGCACGACCCTTTGTTCGTCCTGAAAGACCCCAACGCTCCCGACTTCGGGATGCCCGAACTGTCCCCGCCGACCGGAGTCGACGGCCACCGCCTCGCCGCGCGTCAGCGACTCGGCGAAGCACTGGGTGGGCCTCCCGACGGCCTGACGCGCGACCGGAAGCTCACCGACCTGGACCGATTTCAGACCAGGGCCTTCGACCTGATCACCTCCGCCGAGGCCCGGCGGGCCTTCGCCATCGAACGCGAAGACCCGCGCAACCGCGACCGCTACGGGCGGAACATCTATGGGCAGAGCGTCCTGCTGGCCCGCAGGCTGATCGAGGCGGGCACGCGGGTCGTCACGATCTCGTGGGCCCCCGACGCCAACGCGACCTGGGACACGCACGGGCAGAACTTCGCGAAGCTGAAGTCGACCCTGCTCCCGCAACTCGACGCCGCGGTCTCCAGCCTGCTTGAGGATCTGGAGACCCGTGGAATGCTCTCGCGCACGCTCGTGGCGGTGATGGGCGAGTTCGGCCGGAGCCCGAAGATCAACGCGGCGGCGGGCCGCGACCACTGGAACTTCGGCTATGGGCTCTGGCTGGCCGGCGGAGGCATCCGAGCCGGACACGTCCACGGCGCCAGCGACAAGATCGGCGGCCATCCCCAGTCCGACCCGGTCACCCCCGCCGAGATCGTGGCCACGATCTATCGATGCATGGGCGTTCCCGCGGACCTGGAGCTTCGCGACCAGCTCCAGCGACCGCTCACGGTGGTCCCCCACGGTCAGCCGATCGCCGGAGTGCTCGCCTGAGTCAGCACCCGACCGAGGGAGCGGCTCAGGCTCACTTGGTCACATAGTAGTTGTATTCCAGCAGAGGTCCGTCGACGTTCACCCGCTGAACGTCCAGCACTCGACCGCCCCGGTCCTCGATCAACGCGACGACCTCCTCACGAGGGATGGAGTACATTTGCGCGTCCGGTTTGAAGTCGTCGATGGGTCGTTCCGCATCGGACACCACGTCGACCGCCGCGCTGGCGGTCGCGGAACCGCGATCCTTGAACCAGGTGACGTGCTCCTGGACCAGGTCCAGTTCCAACGTGTACTCCCCTGGAACCTGGGGAGCGGTGATTTCCAGATGGAACTCGTCGGCCTCACCCGGGGGTAGGTCGCGATGCAGGCTCACCCTACCGTCGTCGCGGACGGCGAGCCGACCGCTCGCGTCGAGCCAGTGATTGCCAAGCCGGACCTGGAAGCGATGGTCGACGCCTCCAAGCGCGGGCCAGGGCCTGGGACTTCGATTCTCCACGCGAACGCGGACGTCCGCTCGAGCCCCCGCCACCATCGTCGCGGGTACCTCGACCAGCTTCAACACCGCCCGAAACGATTGCTCCTCCAGCGGAGCGCTCGCGGCCGTCTCCCGGACCTTCACGGGATTCTGGCGAGGTGCGTGCCCACCCGGAAGGTGGAAGATCACCAACCCCCCCGGGGCCACGATCCGCAGGAATTCGCCAATGTACCGCTTCGCGTACTCCGGTCTCATGTGTTGCAGGACGATGATGCTCAGAAGAAAATCGAACGTGTCGTCCGGGAAGACCGAGAGGTCGTCGCGTGGGTTGAGGAGGTATTCGCAACGCTCGCCGTGACGGTTGTGGCGTCGAGCGGACTCGATCATCGACGGAGCGATATCCACACCCACGCAATGATCGAACTTGTCGCAAAGGGCCTGGGTCAGCCGGCCCACCCCGCAACCAAAGTCGAGCGCCATGCCACGACGGACGGCGATCCCCCGGTCGACGACGCATTTCATGAGCTCGTCGACCTGAATCCAGCCTAGCTGGAAGAACTCCTCGACGTCCCACTTGCCAAACCGCTTGCCTGGGAGCGACAGGATCGACCAAAGTTGATCCTGTTCGCCGAACGCGTTCCAATGTTTTTGAAGTTCCGTGAGTTCCATCGCGTCTCACTTGAAATGGGGATCGATCCCATCACGCGATCGACGTGGGATCGCGCAAGGAATTGGGGCGATTATCGTCGCGCGATCAAGTCGGAGTTCACCACGGTGTGCCTTGGGGGCGGCGGAACGACGTGAGCTCGGTGTCCGCCCTCGGCGACAAGGACACGGTTTTGTGTGAACAATCGATCCTCGATCGCGCT
>JBFWRA010000935.1:0-2937 GCA_050249155.1 Isosphaeraceae bacterium
ATCGCTCCTGGCGAAGGTTCGATCGGCGACCCCCAGCGACGTCGCCCAGGCCGCCGCGACCAACGCCGAAGCCTTCCTCCGCTGGCGTGTCGTCCCCGCGCCGAGACGAGGCGAGCTGGTTCGTCGGATCGGCCAGGCCGTCCGCGAGAAGAAGGAGGAACTCGCCGCGCTGGTCACTCTGGAGGTCGGCAAGATCCGTTCCGAAGCGCTCGGCGAGATCCAGGAGTGGATCGACGTCTGCGACTTCGCGGTCGGGCTCTCGCGACAACTCCACGGCCTGACGATCGCCAGCGAGCGGCCCAGCCATCGGATGATGGAACAATGGCTCCCGCTCGGGCCGATCGGCGTGATCTCGGCGTTCAACTTCCCCGTCGCGGTCTGGGCCTGGAACGCGATGATCGCCCTGGTTTGCGGCGATCCGGTGACCTGGAAGCCTTCCGAGAAAACGCCGCTGTGCGCCCTGGCGGCGCACCGGCTGTGCGTGGACGTCGCGGCCGAGATCCCCGAAGCGCCCTCCGGCCTGCTGGCCGTCGTGGCGGGGGGCCGAGAGGTCGGCCAGGCCATCGCCAGCGACGAACGGTTCCCCCTGGTCTCGGCGACCGGGTCGGTTCCGATGGGACGCGTGGTGGGGCGCGTGGTCGCCTCCAGGTTGGGCCGGAGCCTGCTGGAACTGGGCGGAAACAACGCCCTGATCGTCGCCCCGACCGCCGACCTGGAACTCGCCCTGCGGGCCGTCGTCTTCTCCGCGGCCGGGACCGCCGGCCAGCGCTGCACGACGCTGCGACGCCTCATCGTCCACGAATCCATCTATGATGATTTTCTGCGAAGAATCGTGGCGGTCTTCGCGAGGTTGCCGGTGGGCGACCCTCGCCAGGAGGGAACGCTGGTGGGCCCGTTGATCGACGCGAACGCCGGCGAGGCCATGAGGCGCGCCCTGGATGAGGCTAGACGATCCGGCGGGAAGGTTCACGGCGGCGATCAACTCGCGTCGGGCGTTCCGGCGGGGGGCGTCTACGTGAGGCCCGCGCTGGTCGAGATCGACCCGAAGGCCCCGATCGTGGCCGAGGAAACCTTCGCCCCGATCCTTTACGCGAGCGCGTATCGCGACTTCGACAAGGCGATCGCCTGGAACAACGGGGTGCCGCAAGGGCTCTCCTCGGCCGCGTTCACCAACGACCTTCGCGAGGCCGAGCGGTTCCTCGGCCCTGGTGGTTCCGACTGCGGGATCGCCAACGTGAACATCGGCACGTCGGGAGCCGAGATTGGCGGGGCCTTCGGCGGCGAGAAGTGGACCGGGGGCGGCCGGGAAAGCGGCAGCGACTCGTGGAAGGCGTACATGCGCCGAACGACCAACACGGTCAACTACGGCACCGACCTCCCCCTGGCCCAGGGCGTGAGGTTCGACGTTTAGCGCGGCGTTCAGGACACCTCGGTATCGAACCCGTGTTGCTTGCGGTGGACGGGGCCGTCGAACGCCTTCGACGACTTGAAGAGTTCGAAGCGGCCGTCGCCGGCCAGGCGAATGGTCTTCCGCTCGACGGCCTGACGTTCCTCGTCGGTCATCGGCTGGAAGTCAAAGCCCTTGGCAGTCGCTGCGTAGGATTTCCGATCCTTATTTGCTGTGAGCGGTACTTAGCGCCAGTCCGGGCGGCCGAGGTTCGTCGCGGTCGGGCCGGGGAGGTAGCGGGGCGCTTGAACTCCCGGCTTGTCGGGGTCGAACAGGGCGAGCCGAGGGTTCCCGCCGTCCCGGCCGATCCGGAGATCCCCCGCCGGGGTCCGCGTCCACGTTTTCATCACCGCGGCGACGGAGCGGCCGTCGGGCGACCAGCAGGGGAAGTCGGGGGTCACGTCCAGCCCCCCCGGGTCGTCCAGTTCCCTCGGCTCGCCGCCGGCGAGGTCCATGACCCGGAGCCGCGATTTCCCGTCGACGCGGCCGATGAAAATCAGCCGACGCCCGTCCGGCGAGAGCCGGGGGGCCACGTTGCTCTGCCCGGTCGTGACCTGACGCTGGTCCTTGCCGTCGAGCCCCATCGTATAAACCTGAAAGCCTCCCTTCTCGGGGAAGTCGCGGCCCGAGACGGTGACGACCCGGGTGCCGTCCAGCGTGACGTCCTCGACGGTGTCGGTCGGCGGCAGCGGGAGGCGGTCGGCGACCCTGCCGTCGGCGTCGGCCCGCCACGCCTCGTTCGCGCCGGGCATCTTGGCGCGATTGAGGATCATTCGGTCGCCGCCCGGGAACCAGACGGGCGTCCCCCCGAAGTCGCCCAACCGCCGCGCCCCACGGTCGCCGATGAGGTCATACTCCCACAAGGCGACCGGCTCGCTATAGCCCGAGACCCCCCCCGCCTTCGCCCGCTCTTCGCGGGTGAACTGGACCAGTTTCGTCTCCGGGTAGACGAGCCGGCACCCGTCCGGGCTGACCCGGGCTTGCGCCCCGGGGGTCGGCTTGACGTCGCCGCCGACCTTCACCCAGGTTCCCGCCGCCGGGTCGACCGCGTAGAACGCCGACTCGCCCCGGGCGCCGTTCTGGCCGGGGGTCTGGGCGAACAGGTAGATTCGGGACGGCTTCGGCGGGTCCGCGGGCCGCGTGACCGCAGGCAAGAGTCCGACGGCCAGGGCCACGGCCGGGCCGAACCGGATCCCGGACGGTCGAGTGTCGCGACTTCGGTGACCGTCGCCGATCTCACACCGGCGCTGATCACTTCCGATCGACATGGCCATGAATCCGAAGGTTAACGACCCCATATCAAGACTCCTTCAATCCGCGGATTCTCGCGACGCGCTCACACCACCCGCGCGAACGCGGAGGGTGAGTTGCTCAGGGACCGCGTCACTCAACTCGATGGCGATCCGAATTTCAGGCACTGTCTCGACCCCGGGCTTCAATTCGACAACAACTTGGCTTTCGCCCTGGGCCGGGATTACCCGGCCGGGGAC
>JBFWRA010000936.1:0-2933 GCA_050249155.1 Isosphaeraceae bacterium
TCCGGTGCCTTCGTATTGCGATCCCTCCGCGCTCGGGTCGGCCCTCTGCCAACTCGCCGCGGCCCGCATCCGAACGCCGTGGCGGTGCGCGCGGCCGCCCTGGGTGGGGACGTGTTCATGCTCGATCTCCGTCTTCGGTCGGCCACCCGGGATGCGGTGGTGACCTCGCCTCGGGGTAGGGCGAGCGGCACGGGGCGACCCGGTCTCGTCGTGGAACTCAGGCGAGCGAGGCTGAGTCGACGGGGGGCGCTCGGGGCCTTGACAGGGCCACATCGACCTTGGGCAAGTCAAAGTCGGTGGCGAGCGGGGCCCTGTGCCGGACGGTGAGAATGGATGGGGAGGGCGTGACGTAGGTGGGGAACTGAGCCTGGGAACAGAACTCACAGGCCGCGCAGTGGCCTGCTGAGACGAGCCTTGGCCCGTCCTCATCGCAAGACCGGTCCTCGCCCCCGCAAGGCTCGTGATGCCATATGCCCGGAATGGCATGCAACCCCGGTCCCAGTAGGACGGTGGGGCCGTGCATCGCGAGAAGCGCGAAAACTAGAAGCTGTAGCGTGGCGCGTCGCATCAAGGGATGATGTAACCCGAGCGGAATCGGCGGAAACTTCCGGAGGTTGCATAGTCCTCCCTATGAATAGTGCCGCGTCCCGGCCGAGAGTTCCATCAAGATTCGGATAATGCCGGGTGGGGCAGGATTTCCTCGCGTCTTCAACCAGTTGGAGTTCACAACGAGCCAGGCCAAATTCTGGGAGGACGCCTGAGGCGGCGGTTGCTAGCCTGAAGCCCGTCACACTCGCCCAGGAGCACTCCATCGCCAGGGCCACGCCCCGCGCCCGACTCCTTGATGAAGCCGCAACTCCTTGGTATCACCTCGTTTCCGGGTGCTGAGGCGAAGCCTCCCTCGGCGGATGGTGGGCTTTTGTCGGCTCGGCCCTTTGGCTTCGGCTTCCTGGCCGTTTGTTGTTGCCTGACCTCTTGTCGCCTCGGGCCTCGAGATACCTTTGGGTGCGGCCCCCGCCCTCGGTTATCCTGATCGGGTCGCCCATAGGCTCCTCCCGAGACGAGAGCGAGGTGTTGGATGTTGACACGACGCGACGTGCTCCGATTGGCCCCGGTCCCGTTCCTCGCCCCGTTGGCCAGGGCGGCCGCGGACCCCTTTGAGCGGATCGACACCCATACCCATGTTCATCGCGACGCACCGGCGGCGATCGCTAGCCTCAAGGCGTCGGGGTGGAGCGGCTTTGACCTCGTCGTCTGTCCCACGCAAGGGGACGAACCGTTCGACCTTGACGCGAAAATCGAGTCGACCCGGCAAGGGGCCAGGGCCAGCGGCGGCAGGGTGGCCTGGGCCTCCACCTTCGACGCGCGGGGGTTCGAGGCGCCGGACTTCGCCGAACGCACCATCGCCCGACTCCGCCAGTCGTTCGACGACGGTGCCCTCGGGGTGAAGGTCTGGAAGAATATCGGCATGGCGATCAGGGCGAAGTCGGGCCGCTACCTGCTTCCCGACGACCCCGCGTTGCTGCCGATCTATGAGGCGATCCAGAAGGCCGACAAAACGCTCGTCGCCCACCTCGCCGAACCGGACGGGGCCTGGTTGCCGCTCGACGAGAAGAACCCCGAGCTGCCGTACTACTCGAAGAATCCCCAGTGGCACATGCTCGGCAAGTCCGCGCCGGCCAAGGAGGCGATTCTCGGCGCCCGGGACCGGGTCCTGGCGCGTTATCCCAAGCTCCGGGTCGTGGGCTGCCACCTGGGCAGCGACGAGGACGATCTGACCCGGCTCGCCCGACGGCTCGACGCCTTCCCCAACTTCGCCGTGGACACCGCGGCGCGGGTCCGCTACTTCGCCAGGGGCGACCGTGAGAAGGCTCGGGAGTTCCTCACTCGGTATCAGGACCGGGTCCTCTACGCGACGGACTTCAGCCTGCGCGACGCCGACCCAGGGCCCTGGGCGAAGGCGCTGCTGGCCAGGCATACCGCCGATTGGGAATTCTTCTCGGGCGACGCGATGATGGAATACGAGGGCCGACCGACCCGAGGGCTGGCGTTGCCCGACCCCGTTCTGAGAAAACTCTTCCGGGAGAACGCCCGGCGCTGGATTCCAGGGATCGGGGTCTGACACGGGCGCGACCGGTCCAGAGCGCGGTCATTCGTGGGAGTTTCTTGTGATACGCAAAGACATTCTTGAATTGTTTCGCGTGCCGGCCGGCGGGAAGGTCCGGCTGAAAGATCACAACCCGGGCTGGGCCCAAACCGAGGAGATGGAGGAACTCGGAAAGGACGCCCTCAAGGAGCGCGCCCGGCAGGTCCTCGATGAGAACCTGGCGGACCTGGCCGAGGCCCAGGAACTGCTCTACGCCGACGACCGGTACTCGATCCTGATCGTCCTCCAGGCGATGGACGCGGCCGGCAAGGACGGCACGATCAAGCACGTCATGTCCGGCGTGAATCCCCAGGGCTGCCAGGTCTTCAGCTTCAAGAAGCCGTCGGCCGAGGAACTGGACCACAACTTCCTCTGGCGTTACATGAAATGCCTGCCGGAGCGCGGGCGGATCGGGATCTTCAACCGGTCCTACTACGAGGACGTCCTCGTCGTGAAGGTCCACCCCGAGTTGCTCGCGGCGCAGAGGCTGCCGGGCAAAACCGACGGCAAGAAGTTCTGGCGAAGGCGCTATGATGACGTCAACGCGTTCGAACGTCACCTCGTCCACAACGGGACCGTCATCCTCAAGTTCTTTCTGAACGGGTCGAAGGAGGAGCAGAAGCGGCGGGTCCTCGAACGGCTCGACCGTCCCGACAAGCACTGGAAGTTCTCCGAGGCGGACCTGGCCGAGCGTTCGCACTGGACCCAGTACAGGAAATCCTATGAAGAATGCTGGTCGGAGACGAGCTCCAAGTGGGCCCCCTGGTATATCGTCCCGGCCGACCAC
>JBFWRA010000937.1:0-2931 GCA_050249155.1 Isosphaeraceae bacterium
GAACTACACGGGCGACCGTCGCGCGTTGCTTTCCAGGCTCGAGAGGATCGAGCCGACCGAGGCCACGACCTCGCTTCGAGAAGCCCTTCAGGTCGCGGCGGGGCTGGCCAACCCCTCGAAGCAAATCGGCGAGGGAGTGGTGGCGTCCTCCGTCATCACGCCCAAACTCCTGATCTACACCGACGGTGGATTCCCCGACGTCGAGGGCTTCAGCCTGGGCAATCTCGAGCCCGAGGTGCTCGTGATCGGTCCGCCGCCCCCCCCGCTCCCCCAGGTCGTTCCCGGTGAGGACGCGACGCCCGAGGCCTCGCCCGCTCGCTCCAGCGGCCCGAGTGACAACGTCGCGATCCTGGCCTTGCAGACCCGTCGCGACGAGGAGAAAGTGGACCTTTATCAGATCTTCGGAAGAGTCCACAACTTCCGGGACGAGCCCGTCGAGACCGAGGCCCGATTGCTCCGGCGCGAGGCCGACCGGCCCAACGCCGAGGGGGCCCTGCTCGACGCCATCGCCCTGTCGATTCCCGCCCGATCCGAGCAGTCCTTCAAGTTCGACCTTCCCGCCTCCGGCCTGACCGAGCTGGAAGTGCGGATCGACGTCGCCGACGCCCAGCCCCTGGATAACAAGGCGTTCGCCCTCATCGGGGACCCGCGCAAGGCCCAGGTCTTGCTGGTGACCGAGGGAAATCGCTACCTCGTGGACACCTTCCGAACTCCCGCCGCGACCGAACGGGCCGACGTCGTCGTGATCACCCCCGAACAGGCCAAGGGGGATCCCTTCGCCAGGGACGCCCGCGCGGGACGCTACGACCTGGTGATTTACGACCGCTTCCGCCCCGAGGTGTCTCCCGAGGCCAACACGCTCTATTTCGGCGAGTTCCCCCCCGGCCCCGCCTATGAGGCCGCCCGAGACGTCGAACGGCCCGTGATTCTGGACTGGAACGTCAGCCACCCGTTGATGCAGTACATCCGGGACCTTCCCAAGGTGGTGATCCTCAAGGCGAAGACGGTCGAACCGCCCCCGGGCTCGACGGTGCTGATTGAGAGCAATCTCGGCCCGATCGCGTTCATCGCGCCTCGCGAGGGGTATTCCGACGCCGTGGTCACGTTCCCACTTCTGGAAGGGGACGCGTTCAACACGACGTGGTTTCGTGAGATTAGCTTCCCGCTCTTCCTCTTCAACAGCCTTCAGTTTCTGGGCAACGCCCGCGAGGGGCTGGGAGACCAGGTGGCGTTGCCCGGCCAACCCGTGACGCTTCGGGCGGAGGCGGAAGACGGCACGATTCGACTGACCGGCCCGGAGGGAACCGACCTCGGAACGGTCAGTCGGTCGGCTCAGGGGGCGTACGTCGTCACCAAGGCGGACCGAACCGGGCTCTATCACGCGCGTTGGAACCCGAACGGACTCCTGCCGTTCGCGGTCAACCAGTTCGACACCCGAGAGGCGGACCTCGCCCCTCGCGGCCTGGTTCCCGACGGCGTCCCTGCCGAGAAGGCCGACGCCTACAAGATCAAGATCGGTTACAACCCGGTGACCGGGACCCGAGTGGCCCAGCCCAGCCGACAGGATTGGTGGAAGCCGCTCGCGTTCGCCGCTCTCGCGGTGCTCCTGATTGAATGGTACATCTATAACAAGCGCGTTTACATTTGAGTGAGAGGAAACGTCACGCGGCGATCCTCAGACGCGCCGGTCTCCCGAGAGGGAGGCTCGCTCCCGGATCGTCTCGCGGCTCTCCAACGCGTAGTGGCGGTGCGGACGCCTGGCCAGCGGGGTCCGCAGGATGAGCCGACCCACCTCGGGAGGGCAGCCGTAGCGGATCGGGTGCTGACCAGCGACCCCCTGGCTCACGTGCAGCGTCAACCCGGCGCGTCGGAAGAAGCCCCGATCAAACCGCCGGGAGTAGAGGCTCGGCATGAAGACGGGACCGAGCACGGGAAGGCGGACCTGCCCTCCATGGTTGTGGCCGGAGAGCATCAGGTCGAAGTCGGACTGAACCGCCCAGTAAAAGAGGTCCGGCACGTGACTGAGCAAGATCTGGACGTCGGCGTCCGGCCGGCGCTCCAGATCGGGTTTGGGACCCCAGGGGTGCGCGGTACCCGCCAGGGCGATTCTCGCCCCGTGGGACGAGACCGTCGCCCAGGCGCCGTCCAGGGGGGTGTAACCCGCCTCGGCGACCCGATCGCGCAGCAGGGCGGCGTCGTGCTTGGTGTCGTGGTTTCCGAGGATCGCGAACGAGCCAAGCCGCCCGTGGACCCGTTGGAAGAGCGGCGAGACCCAGTCGATCACGTCGTCGTGATCGACGAGGTCGCCGGTGAAGAGGGCGAGGTCCGACTCGAGCGTCGCGAGCTGGTCGAAGACCCGGTCGAAGTACTCTCGCCGAAAGCAGGGTGCGAGGTGAAGGTCGCTGAAGTGCAGCAGAGAGAGCCCGTCGAGCGCGGTGGGAAGGCCGGAAACCGTGATCTCCCATTCCCGGCGAATCAGGCGGAACGACTCGTTGCGGGGGAGCCGGAGCATCCAGGCGTACCGGCCGTCACCGATCAGGGATTCCCGATCCGAACTCGGCGCGAGTTCCACCTCGTCGGTCAGCGCGTCCAGCACCTCGGGGGTCGGACGCAGGTGGAGGTAGGCGGTGGAAAGGGGCACCACGATCAGGGCGGTTAGCACGCAGAGCGCGGCGTACGCCAGGACAGGCCAGGACCAGGGTGATGCCTGAACGAATTCCAGTCCTAGAAGAATCGCCCCGAAGCCAAAAATGGCCAGCAGAAGCTTCTTCGTGACCGTCATCGTCTCTTCGCTGTATCCAAGCCCGTGAGTCACGTTCATCGTGTACACGAAGAGCGAGACGTGGCCGACGGCCACGGGGATCAAAGCCAGTCGCTCAAGGGTCATGGCGCGGGGTCTCTCGCGGTGAGTCGAGGTTCAGTCAGATCGGA
>JBFWRA010000938.1:0-2928 GCA_050249155.1 Isosphaeraceae bacterium
CGGGACCGCCGCCGCGACTTCGAGCTGGACCGTCCCGTCCGGCGCCACCGCGCGCACCTGATGGGCCGGCTGGCCGCCGAGTGACGTCCGCAGGGGGGCTTCGAGAACGTTGGGGTCGTCGTTCAGTTTGGGAAGCTGCGCGACGGCCGCCGACGGAGCCCAGGCCGTCGCGGCCATCGTCAACCACAGGGCCAGAGAGTGGGTGCGCAACGTGGAGTCTCCCGGGGGTGAGAGGCGATTCGACCAATCCTCAAGGGCTCGGAACTCGGAATCCAGACCTGAATACGGACTTCCGCCAGGTGCCAAGTCTAACCCAGGCTCTGGCCACGTGATACTCCCACGACGCGCGACGGCCCAGGAGGATTGCGAGGTCGCCTGGCCTTGAGGGTAATTGGAAACCCGCTGGGAATACTCTCCCGATCTTTCGATCTCAAGGGTGCCCGGGTCAAAGCTCGCGTGACCCGGAATCGCCTCCGATTCCTGGGCGGGCGACGGATCGACCCGAGGCTCCCCGGGACGAGAACCTTTGTCCGACGGACAAGCCCCTTCCGGGTCACGCGAGCTTTGACCCGGGCACCCAGACCCTTGGAAATCGGGCGGTAATCCCCCGGCCTGTTCCCTGGCCAGAGCACGCTTGTCTGGGAAATCGACTCGAATCTCGACTTCGCCATGCTCCAGCCCCAACCGCGGAACCTCGACTCGATCGAGCGAGTTGACATTCCATCCAAATCGACGGATACCACGAGCGTCCGCCCCACCTTTGAAGACCCGGACTCGGATCGGGTATCCTGGAAGGTCGTGTCCTCGCCGAGCCTCGCCCCCTCGTGTGACAATCGACCCGCGCCCGCGAGCGAGCCTTCACGCCATGCGACCATCCCACGCTTTCCTCGCCGTCGTGCTCGTCCTGGTCCCGTTTTCCGCCCAGGGAGCCGACGCGATCGACTTTAATCGCGACGTCCGGCCGATTCTCTCCGAGTCCTGCTTCCAGTGCCACGGGCCCGATACCGCCAAACGCGAGGCGGACCTTCGGCTCGACTCCCGCGAGGGCCTCTTCCGAAGCAAGGACGGTTCGACCGTCGTCGTTCCCGGAGACCCCGAGGAAAGCGCGCTGATCTTCCGAATCGAGTCGGACGACCCGGAACTGGTGATGCCGCCGCCCAAGTCGGGGAAGTCGCTAACCAGGAGCCAGGCGGAGACGATCCGCCGCTGGGTCGCCGAGGGGGCCGCGTTCCAGGGACACTGGGCCTACGTCCCACCCGTCCGGCCAGCCACGCCCGACGTCTCCGCCCTGGAGAAATCGGCCCCGGTCGGATTCGTTCGCAACGACGTGGACCGTTTCATCCTCGACACGCTCGCCAGCAAGGGCCTGACCCCTTCTCCCGAGGCCGACCGAATCACCCTTATCCGTCGGCTATACTTCGACCTGATCGGCCTGCCCCCGACCCCCGCCGAGGTCGACGCTTTCGTCAACGACGCCGCGCCCGACGCCTATGAGAAGCTCGTCGATCGCGTGCTGGCCTCGCCACACCACGGCGAGCGGCTGGCCTCCTGGTGGCTGGACCTGGTCCGCTACGCCGACACGACCGGCTATCACGGCGACAACCACCGCGAGGTCTCCCTCTATCGCGACTGGGTCATCGACGCCTTCAACGCCAACAAACGATTCGACGCCTTCACGGTCGAACAACTGGCCGGCGACCTCCTGCCCAACCCGACCGACCAACAACGAATCGCGTCGGGATACAACAATATGCTCATGACGACGAGGGAAGGGGGGGCCCAGGCCAAGGAGTACACCGCGAAGTACGCCGCCGACCGGGTCCGCAACGTTTCGACGGTCTGGCTCGGCTCCACCCTGGGCTGCGCGGAGTGCCACGACCACAAGTACGACCCGTTCACGACCCGCGACTTCTACCAATTCGCGGCCTTCTTCGCCGATATCCAGGAGGTCGCCGTCGGTCCCCAGGAGGAGGTGGCGTTCCCCACGCCGGAGCAGTCCGCGGCGATCGCGACGATCGACGCCGAGATCGCCAGGCTCCAAAAGGAGATCGAGTCCGCGCCGCTCGCCGACGCCCAGGCCGACTGGGAGAAGTCCGCGAGCTCCGAGGCGGATTGGACCGTGCTGACTCCGCGTTCGGCGGTCTCCCAGGGGGGGGCGACCCTCACCGTGAAGGGGGATGGCTCAGTGCTCGCCTCGGGCGAGAACCCCGCCAGGGATACGTATCGTCTGACCTTCGCGGCTCCTCGCGGCGGCCTGAACGGGCTGAAACTGGAGTTGATTCCCGACGGGAGTCTGCCAGGGCTCGGCCCCGGTCGCGCCAGCAATGGCAACTTCGTCCTCACTGGATTGTCGCTCACAAGCGAAACCGAGGGCGACAAGGCCGTCTCCAGACGCGCCGTGGCCTGGTCGAACGCCTCGGCCACCTTCGCCCAGGGGGGGTTCGCGGTGGCGGGCGCGATCGACGACGATCCCAAAACCGGCTGGGCCGTGATGGGGGAGACCGGCCGACCCAACCAGGCCGTGTTCGAATCGAAGGAACCGTTCGGCCCGATCGGCGACGACCCCTCGCCGGTCTCGTTGACCTTGACCCTCCGCTTCCAGCACGGCGACCGCCACACGCTGGGCAGATTCCGCCTGCTGGCGACGAGCGCCCCGAAACCTCTGCGCCCCGCGGCGTTCCCCGCGGAGGTCACCGCCGCGTTGAAGGTGCCCGGCGCGGATCGGACGGACGCGCAGCGCGCGACCCTCGCGACCTATTACCGATCGATCGCGCCGGGGCTTCAGCCCCTCCGCGACGCGGTCGCCGCGTTGAAAGGGCGCAGGGCGGGGGTGGAGTCCGCGATGCCGAAGACGGTCGTCACGCGGTCGGGCGAGCCCAGGACGATGCGCGTCCTGCCCAGGGGCAACTGGCTGGACGAGAGCGGTCC
>JBFWRA010000939.1:0-2926 GCA_050249155.1 Isosphaeraceae bacterium
CCTCGGTTCACATGAAATTACTCGCGTATCTGGATCTGAACTCCCTATTCGACTCGGTCAATTTCCAGGTGCCCATGATGAACTTCATGGACCTCTCGACCTTGAACGCGACCGCCTCCACGATCCGCGTCGGTGTTTTCCTGTGTCCCACGGACGGCGGGATCTCCCTCACGCGGACGGCGCCGACCAGTTATCGCGTCAACCTTGGCGCTTGCGCCGCTTGCTCGGATGAGTATCGGGGGGGATTCGGTCCCTACGGATTGACGCCGATCGCCTCGTTCACCGACGGCCTCTCCCACACGATGATGACGTCGGAGAAGGTGGTGGGGACGACGGCCGGTCGGTCAACGACGCGAGACTGGGTCAAGGTCCACCGAACGAAGGCGACCGAGGCGTCGGAATGGGTGCGGATCTGTTCCAACCTCCCAGGAACGGTCGCGTTCGAGCCCCACGGGGGGCACACCTGGATGATTGGCGGTGGCGTGAACACCGACTTCCACACGGCCACGACTCCGAATTCGCTGACGCCCGATTGCGGCTCGAAGTTGTTCGATCTCGGTTTCGGTGTGTTTGGAGCGCGGAGCCTGCACCCTTTCGGTGTGAACGTCCTGCTCGCTGACGGTTCCGTCAGGCGTTGCGCGTCCACGATCGACCCCGCCGTTTGGCGGGCGCTGGGCACGCGAAACGGTGGAGAGGTATTCGATAGTCGTTGAGCCAACCGTCGCGCGTCGCGGCGGGAGAAACCTGGGCCCTCTCGGGGAAATCGACCGATGTTGAACAAGCTCGGACAGATGCTCGTGACCACTGGCCTGATGGTGTTTTACCTCACGATCGGGACCGCGAGTGGCCCCGGGTCACGCGCGATCGCGCAAGTTCACAGGAAATGTGTCCCGGACACGACCGCGGGTTGCAGTACCTGTGAATCCACCAACAACGTTTATCAGTGTCTCACCAACCCACTTGCCACGGGTCAATACTATGGCCAATGCATCCCTTCCTTTATCAGAGAATGTATTCTCCCCACCTCGCCGCCAAGCTGTGCGTCGCAACCGACCGCTGGCGACTACACTTGCGACCAGCCTCCGATGAGGATCAATGGGTCGAATCTTTGCGATACGAACTTGCCCGACGTTTGTTCGAAGATGTGATAGGATTTGTATCCCATGACCTGTCGCTTTCGCCACGACTGGCGGAGAATCTGACAGCGCTCTCGGCTGTGAGGCTCACGCCGCCGAGGCGTCGCGATCAACGAAACACTCCCCATTTAGGAAAGGATTTGAACCTGTCATGGATTTGATTGACGTCCAGGGCGTTCAAGCGGCGTTGATGAAGCAAATGGGGGCGTATGACAGCATCGAAGTCCATGTCCGTCTGAAGGCCGAACTCCTGGTGGCGATGGCCGGCGCGAAGCCGAACTGGGGAATGCGTTCCGAAACGTACCGCGAGGCGGGTCCTCAAAGGCGATGGTACAGCGACGTCGAACTCGGCGAGGACGGGACGCCTCCGGAATCGGTGGGCTTCGGCTGTCTCAAAGGTGACCTCAGCGCGACGGTCTCCCCCGCGTCACCCAGCCGGGGTCTTCCTCGCAGTATCACCCTGGGCCGAGATTTTCTGGGAGAGAAGGCGCGGGGTTTCTCGATCAAGCCAAAATTCCTCATGTTTCGAGACGTCGGCTTGACCCCGCTCCACGAGGCGATTCTCCGGGCCACCCGTGCCGGGACCGATACGGTTTGCGGCCGATCCTGCACCGTCTATCATTTCCCAGGGGTCGCGGGAGCGCGATCGACGCAGACCCTCGTTTACGCCCTCGATGACGAGACGGCCGTGCCCCTGAGGGTCACGGCGTATCGAGACGCCGAGGCGATCGAGCGAGGTCGACCCAACTGGGAGTGGGTCACGCTCGAACTCGGCTCGGTCGGAGATCTCTCCTACGCCAAGGAGTCCCGGCACACGAGCTACACGTTTGAAGAGGGGCGACTCGTTCCAAGGATCGTCGAGACCCACGTGGTGGAGCGTGTCGAACTCGACAAGTCCTTCAAGGAGACGGATTTCTGGCCTGTATTCCGACCCGGTGATTATGTCGACGATCTGATCGCTCGGAAGGATTACCATATCGGCCCCAACGGCAAACCCCTTGTAAGGCCACCCCAGGCCACCGCGACGGCGGTCCAGGATCCGGTCCAGGCGATCGAGAGCGAAGGCGCGAACGACTTGTTCTGGAGCCTGACAGGTCTCTGGACGGCGTGTGCTTTGATCACTTGCGGAATCGCCCTGAAGCTGCGAGCCCGGAAGGCGTGAAGCCAGGGTATCCCACGGTCAGGCCGCCGTGCACTCGCGGTCGATCATGACCAGGAACCGCCATTGCCAAACCGGACCGGATACGTATCATGTCGCCCGATCGCGGGCCGTGACCCTGGGCCGAAGGGCGGCCCCGCGGCGTCGTTATCTCTTCCCCACTTACGTGAGGTTGGGTTCGTTTCGCCACGAGACCCGTTCGGAGTCAGGGACGACCATGAGAATTCACTTCAAATCCGTACTTGTGCCGCTCGCGCTTGGCCTGCCGGCCCTGATCGTGTCGGGCTGCCAGTCGGAGGGGACCAAGTTGGACGCCCCGGGAGCGTCCTCCTCGACGACCACGTCCACCGTCCCCGGCGCGGGTTCCGCCGCCCAGGCTTCGGCCCCAAACCCTGGTGCTTTCGAGAACGCCCCGGGACTGCCGCCGGTGGTTGAAGCGCCCGCGGGCGACCCGAACGTCGTGGCTCCCCCGTTGACGCCGATTGAGGAAACCGTCGACGACGCCGTGAGCCCCGTCCCCTCGGTCGGCGAGGCGGTCGACGAGGGGGTCCGCCGGACCTCGCGACAGGTCCGAGGGATCGGCGAGGGCGTCAAGGACGCGATTCCCCCAATCGAGCCCGAACCCGCCCCC
>JBFWRA010000940.1:0-2924 GCA_050249155.1 Isosphaeraceae bacterium
CCACCTTCGGGCCCGCCAGACGCTCGGGTAGGTCCTTCATCAGGTTCCGGACCTCGAAGTCGACCGGCTCGAAGGTCATCTCGCGCTTCTGGTAGTCGATCGACGTCTTGTAGCGGGCGAAGAACGTGAAGCCGATGATGCCGTCCAGCGGCTGGCCGAGCGCGTCGCCCAGGGCCTTCAGGGCGGGGTGGTCCAGCACGATCACGGGGAGGTCCTTGACCTTCAGTCCGCCGACCTCCAGTTCGTCCACCTGGGCCTCGCCTCGCATCGAGAAAAGGAATGACCGCGGGGCCCCCTTCCTCACCGCGCCAGAACTCTCGCCGGCCTTGTCGCTCAGCAGGGTGATCGGCGCGCCGAGGTCGAAGATCAGGCGGTAAGGCCCCTTGCCGTTGAGCTTCGCCCGGACCACCATGTGGTTGGTGATGAGCATGTCGAACGGGACCACCGCGGGGGCCTTGGCCTTGGCCTTGGCCTTGGCATTCTCCGGTGGCGGGGCCTGTGGTCCCGCCAGGGTGGGATGCGAGCCCAGGGGGAGGATCAGGCTCAACGTTCCAAAAATCGCGCATGCTTTCCAGCGAGACATTTCAAAGACCCTCACCGGCGTGAACGTTGAGTGTGACGGGCGAGGAGTCCTCCCCCCGGCGGACCTCGACGGCGACGTCGTCACCCGGTTTCACCGTCGCGAGGGCGGTCCTGGCGTCCTCCGCGGTCTTGAGCGCGACGCCGGCGAGCTTGACGAGGCGGTCCCCCTTCCGGAGCCCGCCCGCCTCGGCGGGGGAGCCCGCCAGCACGGCGGCCACGCGAAGGGCGCTCGCGTCGGTTTCCCCGTTTTCCAGTTCGATGCCGAGGAAGCCGCGGGGAACGAGCTTGACTTCCGGTTGCTTGCCGATGAACACGGCGGCGAGCTTGGCGAGCGGTCCCAGCGCGTTCATGGCTTGCATCTCGGCGGGCGGCTTGTCCCCTGGCCTTCGACGGGGCACGGGGGGTTCCTTGGGTTCATAGTCGAGCCTGGTCCAGGTCATCCGGTCGCTGGTGGGGTCGAGGGTGATCTTGAACCTGGCGAGCATGGTGAAGCCGAGGATGCCGTCGATGGAGGCTCCCGGAAGCCCCAGCGCGTTCATGCCGACGAGCTGAAACGGGTCCTCGACCCGCGCCTTGACGTCGCGGAGCGACGCGCCCCCTTCGAAGTCGAGCCGATCGACGGGGGTCCAGAAGTCGTCCTGGGCGGGCGTGAGGCCGATTTTCCTGGCGGTGTCGGTGGAGACGTAGAGCGCGGGGGCCCCGGTGTCGACGAGGAAGTTGAACGGCCCCTTGCCGTTGATCCGGACCCGGACGAGGAAGTGGTTGGTGTCGGTGAGCTTGTAAGGCACCTGGTAGGACGCGCCCGGTTCGTCGGCCTTGGCGATCGCCGCCGGCGTGGCGATCAGTAAAAGGCCGAGCGCCAGCGCTCGGGTTCCGTGTCGCATGAAGAATTCGCCTTGATAGTTCATGTCTTGATATTTTCGATGGAATTCGTCTGGGCGGCCCTGAGTCTCCATTATCCCCGAAGCCGGCGCGCTGGGTCTACCGGGAAGAGGTTCCCAGCCTTGGAATCGTGGGGATTCGGGAAGATTCGCCCTGGGTCCTCGTCTCGATGTGACGCTTTCGATCTCATTCCAGAGGGACCCGAGGGCCGAGTCGCGACCTGGCGGCGGTCCTAGCTCGCGCGGTTTTTCGGGATGTCGACGGGTGGAGAGGGCGCCGTGAGGTCGCGAAGAATCTGTTGCGCTCCCTCGATGAGTTTCTTTCGATCGATCGTCCCGACCGGCGCATCGGGGAGGTTTTCCAGGCGGTCGATCGTTTGGCGAAGACTCGCAACGGCCCCCTTGGGGTCGGTCTCGGAGCGCTGGGCCGCCCGCACGAGCAGGATGGCGCATTGGAGCAGACGGGATTGGTCGTATTCTTGGCGGGCAGCACGCGTCTCTTGAAGTTTCAACGTTTCCTCGAACTGCGGAATCGCCTTGGCGACGTAATTCTCAACGGTGTCGTAATCGTCGCGATGAAACGCAAGCAGCGCGAGGTTGTGGGCGCACTCCGCGGCGATCAAGCGGATTGTCGCGTTGTCCGGAGTCTTCGTCAGCGCCTCCAGGCAAAGGCGCTCTGCCTCCTGGAAGGCGGGGGCTGCGGACAGAGGATCGGTCTCTATGCAAGCGAGGCCGCGATTGAAGAATTTGCCAATATCAGCGAGAATCTGCTTTGGATCGATCACTTGGAGGTCGATTCGCGCCTGCCTCGCGAGTGTGAGCAGCCCCTGTCGGTCGGTCGTGCCGGTTGTGCCGTCAGGAAGCGTTTCAAGGAGGTCGATGGTCGTAATAAGAATCGCATCGGCAGCGTTGCGGTCAGTCTGGGCTCTCGATTTGGCCTGGCCGATCTGGACGGCACACTGCAACAATCGCAGGGTATTATATTCTTTACGAAGCATCGCATTCTCCTCGATCCTCAAGGAGTGCTCGTACCGTTTGACGGCTAGTGCTGCCGACTTCTCGGCGTCGCCAAGTTCACCACGTTGGTACGCCACTACCGCTTGATTGTGGGCACATTCGGCGGAGATCCCGCGAAGCAAAGGATTCTCCGGGAACTTGACAATGGCCTTTGAGCACTCCCGATCAGCCACGACAATCGCAACGAACGCAGAGGTTGGGTCGCTGTCGACCAACTCGAATGCCTCCGTCGCAATCCGCGAGACATGGGCCAGTTCCCGGCTCTCGTCGGGCGTGAAGGGCTGAATGGGCTCTAATGCAAAGATCAACAAGACTAGAATGCTGATCCCGGAGGAACAATAAATTATAAATTTACTTAATTTTTCAAAAAATGTAGAAGAAAATTTATATGAAGAGACTAAAATAGCATAGTCTTTTAAGATATGCCACATCCATCGGCATAGA